>NZ_CP104850.1:0-300000 GCF_028864635.1 Cloacibacterium sp. TD35
AGGATAGAAGTCATAAGAGATTTTTTCCTACTAAAATGCTTGTTCCATAAATCTAACGAGTGAAGCCTAATCATCTAGGTTTTTGTCTATGGTTATATTGTAAAAATAAAAACTCCGAAGTTTCTCAACTTCGGAGAGCGGGTGAATATAATAATATCCATTTATTACATTGAAAAATTATCTAAATATTGATATAGAAAATAATTTTTTAGAATAATTATAAGTACAATTAAAATTATATAAATATAAAAATAAGTTGAAATTTTAAACCTTTTAACAATAAGAAAAATGAAAATTAATAAAATAGTTAATACATCAATAATGAAAGATTGAACAACTCCAATTCCTATTAAAGAATGAAAAAAATATGTGAGCCAATTTATTATAAATAATGATAAAATAAAATACCATAATTTGTTTTTTCTAAAATTTTCCATCAGAATATATATCTTTTTTTAATTCTACAATAAATGGTTTTGCTTTTCTGTATCTTTGTAGCAGATACCATGCTTTAAAATGATTCCCCGTATTTGGTGATGGTTTATAATCTTCTCCGTGAAGCAAAATATCGTTCCAATCTAGTCCAAAATGATCATACAAAGTATAACGAAAAGTTCCTGTCCAATATTTCCTTTTTAAATCACAAAAATAGTTAATTAATTCTATCTTTGTAGCATAAACTTGATGAATTGTAATTCCTAGTCCCATAGCATTATTTATAAATCCATCAAAACTCATTCTTGGTATATACAACGGCTTATTATTTAAAAATTTTAAATCTGCTGTACCTTCATAAATGACAGCCTTGATACTATTTGTTATTTTTTTGTGATATTCTTGAAACTCATCACTTCCAAAGACATGTTTTATTAATCTTTTATCCATATAGTTTCCTTTTGTACCATTAAAAAATTTTTGACACATATCTAAACCTATAGATTCCATTTCAAACATAGAAACATCAGTAAATAAGTCTTTCATCATTCCAAACAATTCATTATCAGATTTTTTGAAAATTACAGAATTTTTCTCCCAAAATTTTTTTTGAGAATTTTGAATTTCCTTTAAATAAGAAACATCTTTCAAATCCTCTGCAACTTTTCCATTTAAATCTAAACCAGGTTTTATTTCGGTTTCAGCGAGTAATTTGTAAGGAATTCTAATGATGCTGTTTTTTGCGTCCTTTCTATCCAATTCATCGAGTAAGCTTTGTACATTTGGGCTTAATAAACTATACATAATTTTAATTTTTAAAAGTTAATTTTTTTCAAAATCTCTCTCAAAAAAATGAGAGAGACTTCAAAAAGATTTTTAAATTTAGTTTGTAACAATTACATTTGTAACTTCTCTAGGCAAAGTAGTTGCTAAGTCGCTTCCTTCCATTTTAGCATCTTCTAGTAATGCAAAAGGACTTTCAAAAACCAATTCATCTGGATTTTCACAGTTTTCTAAATCTGTTTCTGGGAAAATTGGTAAAGCATCTGTAACTTCTAAACCTGCAGATTTTGCCTGTAAAATGGTAAGAGAGGTAGGGATAGTACTAATCCAATATTTGCCTTGTGGTTTGCCTGTAGGCTCTCTAAGCTCATCTGCTATAGAAAGAAACATAGGATCACCAATTACTGGTACTTCACCACCATTCCAGATTTTGCCAGTTGCCATATAGAAATTTACTGCATCTTCAAAACCAGGCTTTACCGTTACTACTACTCTTGCCATACCTGCTTGCAAGAAATTTCTAAACAATGGATCTAGCTCTTCTGATAAGTACATTTCTTTCCAATGTTTATTTTCTGCCCAGTAATAAGGATAGAAAGTATAATCCATCACATTCCACTCAAAGGCTTGTTCTAAAAATTTGGCAAGTGAAGTGTAAGCATCTAAATTCTCATCTATGGTTACACTAAAACTTTCCATGGTCTGATTGTCGTCTGTAGAAAGAGCTTTACCAATACCATTATAGTCTTGTAGTAAATAAGCAATACAATTATGCTTTAAGATATTGCTTTCCATTTCACGGTAGAATGTGCTTACTTTATCTTTATTCTTTTCTTCTTCCGCCTTAGATGCGGCGTCTGCATCTGCCTGAGCTTGTTTAAAATCTGCGTACTGCTTATCATATTCTTCAATAATCGCATCAAAACTTGTTTTTTTCCAATTATTGACAAAGACATCAGATAATTTACAACTTAGCTTCAGAGTAATGGTAACTGTGCTAAGGTCTTGTCCTTTGTATGATAATTTTAGTTTATCCTGAATATTGAGACCAGAAATTGGAGTTATATTTCCGTTAGAATCACTATTATAGTAAATTTGTTTGCCATCTAATGGATGATAAACCCATATTTTTGCATTGGTAATCCATCCAGAACTTCTTTTATAAGAAACAGAACCTTCAAATTTTTCGCACAAATAATTTTGTGGGATATCATATTCTATAATTCCGGAATTACCTGGATTCATCTTAGATTCTGAAACCGATTTAAATTTCTCTGGCATTTGCTCTAATTTCACTTTATAATAATCTGCCCAATATTGAATTGTAGCTTCTTCTGATGTTGCATCTTTCATCTGCTTAATGCCAGTAACCTTTCTTGGATCTATAGGTGGAGTTAATATTGTTTTAACCGATTTTGTTGCCAGCCTATGTAGTCGTGCAGGTTCAGGAATCATAAATTCAAACATGGTACGTTTTCCATAATTAAAAATTTGATTCTTCACTTTTTTATCTACCCATCTGTAAACCCCAGTAATATGCTGCGGAGTAACATCACTTCCAATTTTGCCTCGATTGTCAAATTCATGTACATTATTCAACTGAACATCATGCACTATTTTCTGGATTCTCTCCTCTGAAATTTTTGAAACTACACGTTCCAATGCACGCTCTGTTATTTCTTGCGCTTTAATAGTAGCCTGTCTTGTACTTTCTCTTTGTGCATTGCTGTTTGCAAAACTACCTCCCATATCAAATTTCCAAGCTGCACCGTTAGCACTATATGAGGTGTGTGCCTCTATATTTTGCTGTCTATCTAATTCTCTCGCTACCTCGCTCTGCATTTCTGAACGATTCACTTTCGAAGTATCGGTCATTTTTTCTACTTCTTGGAACTTTGTAGTTGTTGTAGTAGTTTCTGTAAGTGTTCTCTCTGATATTGATTTATGTCGAAGTTCACTTGCCATTACATTTTCAATATTTGAAACTTCACCAGGCACATAAGCATGCACACTTTGAACTACTTTTAAATAGTCTGCTACACCTAATCTTTTAATTCCAAAATTTTTAGGGTTAAATGCTTTTTTACCTGTGTTTCCTTGAGCTAATACTAATTTTGCAAAATAGTGATCAACCGTAGGATCGTTTAATTTAAAAGTAAGTATACCCTCTCTATTATTCTTGAAATAAAATTTTGCGGTAAACTCTGTAAAGTCGTATAATTCAGAAATTGTGAACTGATCATTAAAGATATTATTAATCAATAATTTTAATCCATCAATTGAGAACTCTTTAGGAATAAATTCAAGGATGTTTCCAAGAGAACCTTTCACTTGACATTCTAAAGCATCTATTTCCCAAGAAGTATCTGGTACTTCTAAAACCAAATCAAAATCATAAAGCTGTTTAAAATCAACTATATCCCATCTAATATTGACTTTAGGAGTTAATACAGCTGAAAAAGGATTCTGAGCAGTAACATTTTGAATACGAACAGACGCACCACCAATATTAGCATATTCTTCTTTATCTAATTCAGTAGCAGTAACTATTTTGGTTGCAAATTCAGAATTTTGGGCATTAATCATTCTATCTAATTCTTCTTGTGTAAAAACTCCCTCTACTGGTAGAATTCTTACATCTGGTGATGCCTCATTATTGAAACTTTGAATAGTTTGATTCGAAGATTCTACATTATAGCCACCCACAAACTCTCTATTCAAAACATCTGACATTGTTTCAAATGATTTCTGAGAAAGTTTTTCTTTGAGATATTCTGAATCAAAAGTCGAATAACTAAATTGGAAATTTGGTAAGGTAGGATAAGGAACTGCATCTAAAAGGGCTTGTTGTTCTTCAGATGTCTGTTCCTCTGTAAAAGAATATCTAACAAGATTTAACTGAGCTTCATATTCATCCAACAATGGTTCAATACTTGTCAGATAGTCTTCTTGAGAAGTTTTTAGTGCATTGTTATAGTCTCTCTGATAATTTTTAGAAATAAGATTAATCTCTGACTTCAGATGATCTATCCTAGATTTTTCTGAAATTGCTAGTGCCAATTCTTGATTTTTTTTAGCGTAGTTTGCTAATTTTCTCTCTGTTGAAGCTGAAAGTCTGTTAAAATCGGGATCCTCCGCAATGTAAGAAGTAGAAATTAAGCTTTCATTTACGGTAAATACATTAGGAGTATCTTCCGCATCTATCCCATCATCTATAATACTATCAACAAACAATCTCCCTGGCAAAACTACTTTTGCATCTCTAAGAATTAAGTGAGATTCATTATTTTGGTGTAAAGAAAAATGAATAGCTTTTATAACTTGCAGAATAGATTCTTTTACATAAAAATCTTTTTGTGTCAGTACTTGATAAATCAAATTATCCCATAATTTTGAATAGGAAGAAGGAAAAGTAACAGTCTGAGGCAAAAAATTTACAATATTCTCTAACTCATTTTTTGCAATTTTTTCAGCAGCTGGGAAATAATCTGAAAAATCTGTTACTACCTCACTTTTTGTTTTATAAAAATAGTTGCTATTTTGAGAATCTATTATAGAAATTTGATTCTCTAAGGCTGTAATTTTAGAGCCGTTAGAACTATCCCAAATTCCAACTGGAATAGCTTCTCCAAAAAGAATTGAATGATCTTTTGAGAGGTGTACAAACCCAAGATTTTTCTCAGGGTGAGTTTCTGTAAGCTGTGGATTTCTAAGGCTTACAAATCTAAATAATGTTTGTGATGCATTATTTTTACTGTTATTGTTGTTCATATTTTGTTCTGGTAACATTTTTATTTTTTTTAAATTGTTAATAATTTGTTTTTTGAGATTTACTCTCTGTATTTGCGCAAATAAGAGTGTTTTTTTAGTTTTCAAGCATAAGATATGCTGTCCAATAATTATAAATTATTGAATTTCATTAAATTAAATGCTTTTTGAATCTTTGATTAGTTTCTGAAATTTGCAGTGACACCAAAACGTGTCGTAACAAATTTTTGGCTTTTTAATCCTCGTTTTTAGTATACTCAAGAATAACTCTAACAGAAGTTCTCCCAGTTTCATTAGGTTCTATTATCTCTTGTCCTTCTGAATTAATATAACTATGGTTATTTATAATTATCAGTTTATCCCATTCCATTAAATAAATATTTTGGATAAATTTTCCATAAATTTCATATTTACCATCTACAAAGTCACTATTTAAGATTACCCCACCTTTACTATATATTCTTTGGCCTTTACGAACATTTAAAAATAAAGCATCATAATTTATAATTTTATCTATTGATAAATGAATCAAATCTACACTTGTTTCCATTTCAGTAATATCTCTTTCAATAACAGTTCTGTATAATGTTCTACCGTCATAAATACCTATATTTAGTTCTTCATTAATCGCATATTTTGTTTTGTTTATTTCGGAGAGTAATTTCCAATCGGGGTTTAGAATCTTTTCAAAATTTTCTGTAGCAGGGCATGAAATAAGTGTATAAACTATTAAATTATTATCATTATCTCTTTTATAAAAATTAGAACTATATGGTCTAGCTAAAATATTTTCACAATAATTAGAGTCTGTGATTATTCTATTTTCAAAAGGAATGCATATATAAAAAAGATCTGAATCAATATTAATAGGTAAAGGTTGACCGGCTATATAATCATTATGTATATTCTGACAAACATAAATATCATTATTAATAAGCTCATCTTCTGGAATAAATACAACATTATCTCCTGCATTAACATTTTCCAATGGGATGAATGGTTCAACACCTATTTTAGTATAGAGTATATATCTAATATCTTCAGGGATTGTTATTTTCTTCCATGAACTGTCCAACACTATATTCCTCTTATTATCATCTACTTCACTACGGTAAATCCCTCCTTCAAAAGCTACTAAATCGTATTTTTTATAATTTTCACCTTCTTTAAAATTTGATATTCCATAACCATTAATTTGACTTATAGGAATCTTTTCTTCCTTATGCCAATAAGAGTCTTGCCACTCCCAGAAATCCTCTTGCTTGGGTTTGTCTCCATTTTCAAAGACTTTTTTTAGTTCTTGTTTTGATTTCATAAACGATTGTTTTTGATAATTAAAATATTAGTAAAGAGCATTCCAGTTAGTCCCATCAAACCCATAATGCTTGTTATCTGAAGTGTTAAAGAACAAGTCTCCTGAGTTTGATGTACTAGGAAAAGTTGTTCCTTTAGAAGCATTAATTTCTAATGCCTTTTTATCTTCCCAGCCAAAAGTACCATCAGGATTTGCCACAATGTTTTTTGTATAAGAAGCATCTGCACTTGGCATATAACCTGCACCTATAATAAATTTACCGTTAAATTTCACCCATCTCTCAACAAAATCACCCGTAATAAGACCTGTAGAATAATCATTATGCCCATGTCCTGGTGTAGCATTATCCCAAAAGTTAGAAGAAGTAGTTGAAGGAATACTATGAATACAAAGCTTATTACTGAAGTTGTAGGCAGCATTGGTAGAAGTTCCTCCTGCCCTTGCTCCAATAAAGACATTGTTATTTCCAGAAGAAATTCCTATCCCAGATCCATATCCAATCATTACATTATCTTTTCCAGATGTAATATATGAGCCTGTTGAGCTTCCAACCAATACGTTTCTTTGTGCATCTTCTTTTATATTATTCCCAGCAGATGTTCCAACACATACATTATGTTTTCCGGTAATATTACCTCCTGCGTTTCCTGTCATTGCAGCACCAATAGCAACATTACCTCTACCAGTTGTTAACGTCTGTAAAGACCCCCACCCAAAAGATGAGTTGTAGTCACCTGAAGATAATACTTTTAATCCTTCTGCTGAAAAACTAGAATTACCGCCACCTGTAGCAACTGCTGACATTCCTCCAAAATATATATTAGAATCTGCACCAACTGATGGAGTGGCCACATAATTCAAAGATGCTTTACTAGAATCTTTTATAGAAATAGAGGTTGAAGAAACGCTTCCTCTCAATGATACTCTGTCTAATGTATCTGCCTCAGAAGGTGTAATATCCACATACTGTGAACCACTCCATCTATATAGTCTGTTAGAATTTTTAGCTAAAAATAATTTACCCACTTCTCCATTTATTGGAAAATCTTCCATGGCATCATATTCTAAAATATCATCTACATAGCTTGGTAATTGTTCTGATGGGACTTTCCCATTTACTAAATCTGCCTTTTTAGATAAATCAACTCTATTTGCAGGAATAATATCTCCTTCATCCTCTTTGTGCCAAAAAGAGTCTTGCCATTCCCAAAAATCTTCTTGTTTTGGTTTATCTCCATTTTCGAAAACTTTTCTTAATTCTTGTTTTGATTTCATTTTTTTGTTTTTAAGTGTTAATAATGTCTCCTAAAAGGATAAAAATTTCATTAGAAAAATTCCTATCCATTGTTCTAAAAAGCCTTCCTTCATAAAATTCAGTTTTGATTGTTAATAATTAAGTTCATAATCTTGAAATCTCAATTCCATTTCATCAAACTCTTTAGAAAAAAATTGTTCCATTTCCTTTAACTCACATTCTGAATGGAGCTCTTCTTTTTCTTCTTTAGTTAATGATGCAATAGAGATTTCTTTTTCCTGAAAAACATCAGGAACGTCTTCAGATGTTTTCATTTTTTTTCATTTTTTTGTTAAACATTTTTAAATTATTCGCGAAAAATTTTGTGATTTTAATGCATAATTCTTGCTGTTCGATTCACTGTAAAGTGTCGGATTGAAATAATGGAAATCGTAAAATTTTTAGTTATCTATGCGTCTTTCTCTTTCTTTTTAAAGAGTTTTTCTCTAATGAACATTATGGACTGTTCAAATAAGAATTTTAGAAATTTTGGTTTCATAATATTTTGTGTTTAGTGCTATTTTGATATTTCAAAGATAAATTTTGAAGGCGACAAAACTCTTCGCAATATTTTTATCTAATAGAAATTTTTCATCATTTGTGTTTTTTGTTTTGTATTTATGTTTGATTCAAAGGTATACCTAAGAAGCGCCAGAACTCGTCGTGTTAAATTTTATTTTTGATCAGTTTCTGAACAATTTGATTAAGTGCTTCTTTGTTTTCATTTACAAAAGAAAGTCCAGCTTGTATTAATGCATCAAGATTATCTTGTTTTACATTATCCATTTCTGGAGAAGCATTTTTAAGAGAAGGATTTAATCTATAATAATTTTTTTGGTTTCTATTTCCAAGGGTTTGGAACATTTGAGTAAGTTGATAATCTACGGTCTCTGCATTAGAGGACATCAAAATATCAATCACTGGACTAATCCACTTTATTTTCCCTGCCTTTTCTAAACTTTTATAAGAGTAAGGTTTAGTTTCTGAACCAGTTCCAACGGAAACAATAATCATATCATTTATTGATGGTCTATTTGGCTTCATGTGAGATTTCAAAACCTCTGAAAAAGGAATTTTTCTAGCCTCAGCATAGGCACAAAGTGCAGGATTATTGGCAAACAAACCTCCATCTATCAAACTAAAATATTGTCCATAAACTGATTTAATTTTAGCAGGAGAAAAATATGTTGGCGCTGCAGAAGTAGCTCTACAAATATCTCTGACTAGAAAATTATTAGTGGGTAGTTTTGCATCCCACGAATTAAACAGTTGAGCTTTTCTATTCTCAATATCATATGCTGTAATTAAAGATGGTTTTGCTAAATCTTTCAATTCAAGATTTCCAAAAAAATCTAAAAGGTGTTTCTCTAATTCTTCTTCAGAAATTTTTTCACTGAAAAGACCAAAAGGATTTACCAATCTTTCCCAAAATCCAACACTAAAAATATTTTCTCCTTTTTCAGAGTATAATTCAAATGCTTTCTGGATAGAAAATTTAGCTTTCTTATTTTCTTCTGGATAAAGTAAAATTGAAGCTAAAATTCCGCCAGTACTACTACCTGCAATCAAATCAAAATAATCCCCCAATTTTAAACTAGGATTATCTTTTTGCTGAAGTTGCTCTTCTATGTATTTCAAAATAATACAAGGAATAATTCCTCTTATCCCTCCTCCATCAAGAGAAAGTATAGTAATTTTTTTGCTCATTATTTGGTGTTTGTTTAAAGGTGAAAACAAAATAATTCATTAATAGAGATAAAGAATGATAATCTTCCTTGAATTATATTGTAGTGAATTAATAAAACAAATGTAGATGAAGGTTACGCCAAAACTCGTCGTAAGAAATTAATGTTAAAAAATTACATATCCCAATATGTCTCTTTTCATTTTAATTAGATTGCGCCAACTTACCTTAGTAAAGTTTTTAGAAACTGGTAGGTATCTTCGTTCAAAATGAGGCAAATCTTTAAATCTAACCCAGTTACCTCCCCAATCCCAACCATTTTTTGCAAATATTTTAACACATTCATACCAATCGGCAATTTGGTCCCCATCCCAATCTTTTTTAGTATCAAAACTTGCTTCTTTTCCATCAATAATCAGACATATATCAACTGCCAAACCATAATTATGTATACTTTGTCCTGCTTTAGCATTAGTCACTTTCTTTTCTTTTGTGAGCCTTCCTCTCGCATATAATAGTTCTTGTTCTTCAAAAGTTCTGAGTCCTTGGGTAATTCTAATCTTGGCTCTTCCATTTAATGATTCATCACACTGATTAATAATCTTAGTTACTTCTTCTCTTACTTTGGGATGAAGTTTTGCAATTCTTTGCCTGGTAATTTTGTCCATAATTTTAATATTTAATTTATTGGACAAAACTATTTTTTCGAAGCGCCAAAAGTTGACGTAAATAAAAAAATCCGCCTATAAAGGCGGATTAAATTAAAAACTATTTAGTTAAGAAAAGTAGTTTTTAATACTCTCTTGCAAATGAATTTTAATATCATCTATCAAACATTGTGGTTCTAAAACTTTCACTTCCTTACCATAAGAAAGAATCTCTTGCATAAAATCATAAGTAGGGTGAAGACACATCTCAAATATTACTTTTTCACTATTCTCAAGAGATATCTCTTGAGTTGAATGTAAAGGAAAACTTTTAATATATTCTGCTTGTTGCTTAGTGCATTCCAAAACAATTTTGTGAGGTTTTTGTTCTTCTAGATTCATCACTCCAAAAGAATTTTTGAAATGTTCCTTTACATCTATTTTATACTTCTCTTTAAAAGAAGCTTTATAAACATCTAAATATCTTATCCGATCCAATCCAAAAGATTTTGTTTTTTTATCTTTGGTATCTACTGCAAAAAGGTACCAACGATCTTTAGATTCTTTTAGAGCAAGTGGATGAACTTTTCTTTTTGTAACCTTTTGATTAAGAAAACTATAATGTTCAAATTCAACAACTTTTTTATTTCTTATTGCAAAAAGCAAATCATAGAAAGAATCAATTCCCCTTGGTTTTCTTGACTCTAAAAAAACAAAATCTGCAAAATCTGGATAAGTATTAATTGCATTTATAATCTGATAAGACTCTAAGAGTCTCTGATTATACTCATCAACTTCCATTACTGGTCTACTCGCAATAAAATATCTATTATCACCCTTCTTTTTATTCTGGATAACAAGATTAAATAAAGAATTGATATCTTTTATGTCTCTTTGCAGAGTTCTAATTGAATATTGATATACATTAGCGTCTTGAAATTCCCTCGAATTGAGAAGATAATTTTCTATTTCTTCATAAGTTGCAGGACAACGCTCAAGTCGCTTTATGATTAAAGCATAACGTGCCAAAAAGAAATCTTTTTTCATGGTTTTAATTATTTTATTGGCACAAAATTAGAAAGTCAATGCGCCAAAGGATGACGCATATAATTCAATTAATATGTAAAAAAATTAAAAAAAACAAGACTTAGCTCTTTTTTCTTTTTTTTTCCGCTTATTCTTATGAATTCCTCAACATCGTCTTCGGAATAAACTTTATTTTCTCTAATCCAATCATGAAGTTCAGCCTTAAAAAACATTAGACTCCCTTTAGTAGGCCTATAAAAAGGAATTAAAGCTCAACAAGTTAATTTTGTCAGTTTGCTATAACTTATATTTAGATATTTACAAGTTTCAATAGAATATTAATTAAATTTGTAAAAATACCAGTTTATGATAAAAACTTTTACCAACTTATTTTTTGCCACCGTTTTATTCGCGGTTAATTCTCAAGCTCAGACCATTCAAGAATCCGACTATACCTTAAACTACAAGGACAATAAAATTGAAGTTACCTTCAATAAAGGCGTTTCACTCAAAGCTTTTGACAACAAAACCCAAACCCTAAAGAGAATTGCACAGGCAGTGAATCAAAACACTTTTGTCCTAGACAGCCTTAATCCTGCACAGGTCATCAAACTGGAATATACTTTTAATGACGATACTTCCAGAACTGCAAAAGCCAATTATATTGTGGCAAAATCAGCCTCTACAGGGGTAATGAATGTCTATTTCAACCATACCGTAAACAATACCTTAGCGCAATATCAAAATGCCGTAAACTTGGCAGACCAACTGGATAACAAACTCATTGATTATATCAACGCTTGTCAAAGCACCTTAGATATTGCCATTTACAACAGCTACTCTCCAGATAGCTCTACAGGAATTGCTGGGGCAATCAATAGTGCATATGCTCGTGGGGTGAAAGTAAGAGTAATCTATGATGGAAGCACTTCTAGTGTGATGATTCCTTTGCTCAATCCTGCTATTCCCAAATTACCTAGTCCTACAACTTCTGACTATGGTATCATGCACAACAAATTTGTCATTTTCGATGCCGACAGCTCAGACCCAAACACCCCTTGGGTATGGACAGGTTCTACCAACTGGACTGCCGTTCAAATTGATGGTCCAGATAAAAACAATGCCATTGCTATTCAAGACCAAGCTTTAGCACAAGCCTATAAAAGCGAGTTTGAAGAAATGTGGGGTTCTAGTACTCTTACACCAAATACCACACTTTCAAAATTCGGACCATATAAAACAGACAACACACCTCACAATTTTGTAATTGGGGGCAAAGTAGTCAATGCCTATTTCAGCCCTTCTGATGGAGTGACAGCTAAAATTGTGAATGTCATCAACTCGGCCAATACAGACATAGAAATTGCAGATATGCTCATCACTAGAGACGATATCCGTGATGCTTTAATCAACAAATACAATGCAGGTTTGTCAACCATCAATGCAGTATTCGACAGCCAAAACCCAACGGGGAATGACTTTGCAGCTTTACAATCTGCCATTGGAACTACAAAAGTGGTAAAATATTCAGGAGCTGGAATTTTACACCACAAATTCATGTTGGTAGACAATTACAATGCGGGTTCGGACCCTCAAGTCTTGACAGGCTCTCACAACTGGTCAACTTCTGCAGAAACCAAAAATGATGAAAACACCCTAATCATTCACGATAAAGTAATCACAGACCAATATTTCCAAGCATTCGCTTACCTCTACAATTTCGCAGGGGGCGTACTCAATGCTACAGAATTTGCACAGCAAAATCATCAGCTCATTGCATATCCAAACCCAACAGCTGATGTTGCTTACATCAAATCAGACAGCCGTACAGCCAACCAAAGTGGTTCATATACCATTTTCAATGTAGCAGGAAACAAAATACTGGAGAAACAGTTTACCCAACTGAAAGATGCCCCAATAGACCTTACAACATATCCAAAAGGACTCTACTTCATCAACCTGAAAATCGGAGACAAAACCTACCAGACAAAACTCCTCAAAAAATAACACAAGAATCTATCTCCACCGAGATAGATTTTTTTTATTAATTATCCACATTTAACACAAAATATACATTTTCAGTTTCTTAAGTTAATTTATTTTGTATAAATTTGTTATAAACTAATAAGCCGAAACTCATATTACTCAATTCACACAAACGCTTACAAAAAGATTTTTAATTAATCTTCAATAAGTTATTCGTTTTTATCATATTTGAAAGATGCGTATATTATGAGTTGTTGGAAATGCTAATTAAACAAATAACTTATGGAAAATATATTAGAATTAAAGACTATTAATGAGCTGAATCAGTACTCATTTTTTATTCCAGCTTATCAGAGAGGCTATAAATGGACACCCAAAGAGGTGGAAGACTTATTGAATGACATAAATGAATTTAAGCCTAGACTCATCGGTGACACAGATGAAAAAACTTGGTACTGCCTGCAACCTATTGTTGTTAAAGAAATATCATCTTTAGACGGTAAAACACCCGAGTTTGAAGTTATTGACGGCCAACAAAGACTAACAACTATCTTCTTGATTCTTCAATATTTAAATCAAGACTATGTTCCAGAGAAGCGAGATAAACTTTTTGGACTAGACTATCAAACTAGACAAGGAACAAGTGATTTTCTTAACTCTTTAGATATAAATAATATTGTTGAGGAAAACATTGATTTTTACTACATTAATAATGCTTACCAAAAAATTAATCAGTGGTTTGATTCAAAGGGTGACAATTTTGATAAAAGTGATTTTCGTTCCAAGTTTAAGTTCCATTCAAAGGTAATTTGGTATCAAAGCAATGAAGAAAATCCTATATCTATCTTCACAAGAATAAACATTGGGAAAATTCCTTTAACTAACTCCGAACTCATAAAAGCGCTATTTTTAAATAGCTCAAATTTTGAAAAAAGTAAACTAGAGAAGTTGAAGTTACGTCAACTCGAAATTGCAACTGAATGGGATCAAATTGAGCAATCACTTCAAAATGATAGATTATGGTATTTTATTTCAGGAAATAAGATCTCAACCAATAGAATAGAATTAATATTCGACCTAATGAATGAAGAAGGAGATAAAAATGACTCTTATTCAACTTTTAGATTTTTCAGTAAAAAATTCAATAGCAAAACTCAAGAAGCAGTTGAAGAAAATTGGAAGGAAATCAAAGATTATTACCTAAGATTTAATGAGTGGTTTAACGAACGAGATTTATATCACAAAATTGGGTTCTTGGTATGTATCAATGCTGCTTCAATAAAAACTTTGTACAAAAAATCAAGTACATTAACCAAAACTGAATTCAGACAGTTTCTAGATAGTCAAATTAAAGATAATCTCAAAAATATTTCACTTGAGGATTTACAATATGGTGATAAGAATGTTAAATGGGTGCTCCTTTTATACAACATTCTGACAATGCTTAACAGCGAAAAAGACAATTCATATTTCCCTTTTGACATCTTTAAAAATGAAAATTGGGATATTGAACATATAACTTCAGTTAAAGACGCTATTCCAGATAAAAATCGTGGCGATTGGGTTCAAGATGCATCAGCGTTTATTGACGACACTAAAGAGGGAGGAAAAGAGCTAAAGGAAAGAGCAAATAAATGTGATGTAACTAACGATGATGAATTCAAAAGTTTATTTGAAGACATAGTTTCACATTTTAATTCAGATATAAATGATGAGGATATAAATGACTTATCGAATCTTACTTTATTGGATTCTCAAACAAATAGAGGTTATAAAAACGCTGTTTTTCCATTAAAAAGGAAGACAATCATAAATAGGGACAAGTCTGGAGTTTTTATACCTATTTGTACCAAAAATGTATTCTTGAAATATTTCAGTGAATATCCACCTAAAATTTCTTTTTGGACTCAAGATGATAGAGTAAAATATGAAGCTGACCTTTTTAAAGTTCTCAATAACTATATAACTGCATAGACATGACAAATTCAACATACAAAGGAAAAATACTTGGGTTTACTGAGTTAATCCAAGCACATAAACTCGAGATTCCGATTATTCAGAGAGATTATGCTCAGGGTAGGAAAGACAAAAAGGAAATAAGACTTAATTTTCTAAAGGCATTGTATGAATCAATAACAACAAATAATCCAATTAAACTTGATTTTATTTATGGTAGTTGCCAAAATGGAGCATTTCAACCTTTGGATGGTCAGCAGAGATTAACAACATTATTCCTTTTGCATTGGTATTCTGCTGCAAAAGATAAAGAACTATTTACTAACACAAAAATACTCCTTAGCAAATTTTCGTACGAAACACGCATAACTTCAAGAGATTTTTGCCTTGCACTAATTGAAAATGATATTGACATACCTGATTCCAACTCTAATATCAGTGATTTAATTATAGATTCAAATTGGTTTTTTCTCTCTTGGAAGAGCGACCCAACAATAGATGCAATGCTTAGAACCATCGATGATATTCATAAACAATTTAATAAAGTTGATAATCTTTGGGAAATCCTGAATAAAAAACCAAATCTAATTTCATTTTATTATGTTGAACTTGAGAATATTGGCTTAACAGATGATCTTTACATAAAAATGAATGCAAGAGGAAAATTACTGACACCATTTGAAAACTTTAAAGCTAGTTTACAAAAGAAAGTAGAAGATGAAAAGTGGGAAACTTTAACAAGTATTCAAGATTCATTTGCATTTAAAATTGATACTGTATGGACTGATTATTTTTGGCATCAATTCAGGAAAAACAATACAATTGATGAAGCGTTTATGCGTATGATTGCATCCGTTTGTATGATTAGACAAGCTATTGATAGAACAATAACTAAAGCAGAGGAAAGAACTAATCTTATTACAACAATACAAGAGCAACCTAACTCAATCAGACCTGGACATTTCACTAAAAGTAGTTTTGAATACCTAACAGACACATTTAATATTTACGAAAAGGTTTATAAGGAGAATACTGATCTTAAGCCTTCTTTTATTATGTGGAGGCATTCCTCACGAAAATCTATTCTTTCAGAGATAGTTTTTGATGACAATACTTATTCAACTGTCCAAATAAATAGTGCAACTTATACTCAAAAAATACTCTTTTTTGCTCAAACTGAATATCTCAAAAGAAATAACACTTTCAACAAAGAAAAATTTGAGGAATGGATGAGAGTAGTAAGAAATATAGTTTCGAGAGGGGATGTTGACAAGGATGGTAATAGACCCGACATAGTTAGAAGTCCTCAGGCTTTTGATGGTGCTGTGAACCTAATAAATGAATTATCCGAGTATTGTTCAGATATATATAATAACCTCTCGACAATAACTTCATTAAAATCACAATTCGCTAAAGAACAAATCGAAGAAGAGAAAACTAAAGCCAAATTAATTATTCAGTACCCTAACTATCGTGAAACAATTTTTAGTGCAGAAGACAATGAATTACTCAGAGGAAGAATCGAATTTCTTTTCTATTGTATGGATTATGACAAAAATCCCGAAAATTTTGATTTCCAGTTATTCTCAACACTAACTTCTGTAATGAATACCCACTTCAACTCTGAAGACAATCTAAACAATGATTTAAGGCGAGCATTATTATCTATTGAAATTGCAGGCAATTATGATTTCTATTGTTATTGGTGGTCTTATTGGCATATTGCAGGAGCAACCAAGCGTAGATTGTTTGACAGATTTAGGGAGTTAGAATACTTCATTTATTCAGAATGGAGAGAATACTTTAAGAAACTTGTTCTTGAACTATGTAACAAAGACCTTGAAGCAATTGCTACAGATTTTACGCCACCTGTAAATTTTCCTAAATGGAAAATGAGAATGATAAAGGAGAAAGATTTATTAGACAAGAAAGGCAAATCCAATTACATTGCAATATCCGATGATAATTCAAGCTGTTGGTTATTAAAAAGCAAAAGACCTCGTGATACAGACGGAAGTTATGAGATTAAATAGAAGCATTTCCCACAACAGGTTTAACTGTTACACAACTCCTCTTTTTAGAAAATAATCATTAAACAAAATAAAATTCAACCTCTTTAGAAACAATTTTAGAGAGGTTTGTTTTTTAGTTAAGGTTACCCCCATGACTCAGGTTTCTAATCCGTGACCTACAAACACATTGAAACGTTTAGTTTTTAATAACATCGTCAAGGTTCCAAAACCACCACTGTCCGCAACAAGTAACATAATGAACATTATATACACTGGAGCTGTCTCGGCGGGCTTCCGCCATCATCCCTACATACTCCCTATAATTTGGAATTATGTTTAATACCTTCCTAGCAACATGCAAAGCCTTTATGGGCTACACCTTCCAATCGCTCATTAGGTCAAAATAAATACAGAAACCAAAAGAGATCTCTAAATCTCCCTACATACTCGATCTTCAAATTCTGTTATATCTGAGTATATTAATAAACTCAACACGGTATCCAAAATATAGTTTTATATAAAATATTTCAGATATCCTAAAATTCATATCCATTAAAATTCTATTTTACTGTCTTTGGGAGTAGAAGGTAGCTTTTTATTTCTATTGTCAAGTTGAAATTATTTAATTCTACAACTCGCAGAACTATAATTAAAAAAATCAATTTCTAAATACTTAAAAAGGCAATAATCTATCATAATTAAAATAATTAGAGTCTTAATCATAATATCTAATAATTTCTATAACTATTATTAATATTGTAACTTTTTTAAAATTATCATTATAGATAGAAATAGATTTTTTAAGTTAAACTTTAGCACTTGTTAACTCTGTATAAAATAAGCATGTCCTTTACAATTACTAGAGCAATTAAATGTTTACTTTTAATTTAATAAAATATTTTTTTATTCATAAAATTACTTCTTTCTGATTAAGCGTTTTTTTAAATTATTCATGTCTTCACTTACTTTTTTATCTAAAATTTTAGCATAATGTTGAGTAGTTTTAATGCTTTTATGCCCAAGCATTTTACTTACGCTCTCCATTGATACATTATTAGATAAAGTAACAGTAGTAGCAAATGTATGTCTTGCACAATGAAAAGTAAGTTTTTTATTAATATTACAATTATCAGCTATTGTTTTTAAGTATTCATTTATTTTTTGGTTTGAATAGACTGGCAACAACTTTCCAGAATTGGAAACTAAGGGATGATTTTCATATTTTTTAATAATTTCTTCTGCTATTGGTAAAAGAGGAATATTTGAATTTGTCCCAGTTTTTTGACGATTTGTTATTACCCAAAGGTTTCCATCAACACCTATAGTAATTTGTTCATTTGTAAGATTAAAAATATCAACATACGCTAATCCCGTGTAACAACTGAAAATAAAGATATCTCTAACTAGATTTAAACCTTTACCAATAAAATCTTTATTTTTAATTGTTCTTATTTCTTCCTCCGTAAGAAAATTAACATTAACTTCCTGGAATTTACCTTTGTAAAAAATTACCAAATCTTTTTCAATCCAATTATTCTGATAACACAATTTTAATATTTTACTTAAATTTTTGGTGTGTTTTACTGCTGAATTATTATTTATATTGGGTTTGGATCGCAAGAAAAAATCAAAATCGTTTAGAAATGACGGTTCCAATTTCTGAATATCAATATCAGATTTTTTATGAACCTTCCACAAAAATTCTTTTAAATGAGCCAAGCAAGTTTTAAAATTCTTAAGTGTAGCTGGTGCGTATTCCTTACCCAAAAGTTTTTCAATTTTGGAATTGTGTTCTTCAAAAGTTGGAATGAGGTATCTTTCAGTAGTATTTGCACCTGTTAATAAGTTTTTAATGTCTAATGCAGCGAAACTTTCCCTTGACATCGCTAATTTGTTTTCCAAGATTAGAACATTGGATTGCAAGATGTCTAAATACTTATTTATAGCTCTCGCTTCTTCAGAATTACCCTTTAAACGATTTTGAGCGGAACTCCATTTGGAAATTTCAACATCTTTTCCAGTAGAAAATTCTGCGCGCTTTCCATTCACGGTAATTCGCAAATAAATAGGAACGCGTAAATTAGATTTTGTTTTGGATTTTTTCGCATAGAATAATACCGAAACTTTTGCATTCATACTGGTGACTTTAAAGGTTAAAATAAATTTAAAGTGCCCCTTTTCACAAGATGTTCAAAAATAAAACAAGCTTATTCATGGGCTTTTCCAGAGAATTCGGTTACCTATATGCTAAAAAATTTAGAGGTAACCGAATAGGTCACCTCACGAATTGAGAAAAATTGATATTATTTGATATCTAATAAAAACAAAAAGCCCCTAAATCTTGCGATTTAAGGGCAATTGCTTGAAATTGAACATTTCAACGTGGTTTCTCCAGGAATCGAACCAGGGACACACGGATTTTCAATCCGTTGCTCTACCAACTGAGCTAAGAAACCTTTTTTGTTTCATCACTGTGTTAAAGTGGTGCAAAAGTAAGCACTTTATCTATATGACGCAAGTCTTTTCAAAAGAATTTTACATTTTTTTTTGAACTCCTTGATTTTCAAGTTCATTATTTTTTAACTTTCTTTTAATTGTTCACTCATTTCTTCTAAAACGGGCTTAATCGTACTTTCTGGAAGGTCACTTATTCTGATATACATGAGTCCGTCTATCGCATCATTGAAATTAGGGTCTACATTAAATGCGATAACCTTAGCATTTTGCTTGATATATTTTTTTATTAAAACCGGCATTCTCATCTCTGGCTCTAAATCATCAATGAGCTTATCAAACTTATTCAAATCATTGTCTAAACCTTCAAAAAAGAGGTGTTTTTCCTTTACTTTAAGCTTTACCTTAAAATCGTTTTTAGGATGCACGTATTGTGCGACTACAGAATCATAATAATGTGAACGCATAAATTCAATCATCAAAGACTTAGAAAAATCGGAGAACTTATTACTGATGCTTACTCCACCCATTAAGAATTTATGTTCAGGATTTTTGAGGCAAACATGCACAATTCCTCTCCATAATAAGAACAGTGGCAATGGTTTTTGCTGGTATTCTAGGTTCACATAAGCACGACCCATTTCTATCACTTTTCTAAAGAAAGGTTGAATTTCTTGGTCAAATTCAAACAATGAACTCGTATAAAAGCCACTAATTCCATATTTTTTCATGACCTGAGCTCCTAATGCCATTCTGTACGCTCCAGCGATTTTTTGAGCACTATTATCCCAAAGAATAAGATGATGGTAATGCTTATCATACTCATCTAAATCAAAAGGCAAGTTTGTACCCTCTCCTATTGCTCGGAAAGTTAACTCACGCTGTCTTCCGATTTCTCTCATCATTGAAGGAATTTCGTCATATTCGGTGAAATACACTTCGTAATTAGAGTTGGAGAATAAGAGTTTATCTTTCTTTTTAAGATTTTCTATATCTTTTAGAATGTCTTCATGAGGTGTTTCGTCTATGATATTCTGAATCACTTCTTGTCCAGATTTCAGCGGAAATTTAATCGGCAAATTAGACAGTTTAAAAAGCGCTGCAATGGATTTTCTCCTTTCATAGTAAGACTTCATCATGTAGACTTTCTTTCTCAAGAAATCTCCTAATTCTTTCACCGATTCATATTCTTCTTGAATTTTTGGCGAAACAGGCTTTCCTATTCTTATTCTAATCGGCTTGTCTCTTTTCTTCATCATTTCAGATGGAAGCAAGAGCGTTTGTAAATCTGCATGAATTTTGGCAATGCTATAAAACTTACTCGAATTCTTGGTATGGAAATACATCGGAACCACTGGAACCTTTGCTTTTTTTATCAATTTAAGTGCTGGAATTTCCCATTCTTTATCCAGAACTTCATCAAAAACATTATTGCGATTCGACACTTCTCCCGCAGGAAAAATACCGATACAACCGCCTTCCTGAAGGTGTTTCAATGTATCACGCATTCCAGAAATACTGCTGTATGCTTCTTTTCTGGTTTCAAAAGGATTCACAGGAATCACATAATCTTTCATAGGCTCTATTTTCTGTAAAAGAAAATTGCCCATGATTTTAAAATCTGGTCTAATTTCTGTAAGGATTTTACACATCAGAATCCCATCAATCGCTCCTAGAGGATGATTGGCTACCAAAATGAAAGGTCCTGTTTTAGGGATTTTAGCCAAATCTTCTTCGAAGGCTACGTATTGGATTTCTAATTTTTTGAGAAAAGCATCGAAAAAAGCTACTCCTTCATGGTGTTTTATGCTGTCATACAATCTATTGACATCATTCAATTTGGTAAGTCCCATAATGGTAGAAGCAATCGGACTTTTAATAAATCCGAATTTCTGCAATCCTGCTGCTTTGATAAAATCTTGTTTAGAAATGAGGCTCATGGTTGGTTATTGCGTAACGATTTGTACTGTGTTTTTTGAAATTTGTTCTAAAAGGATTTTTTTGTCAGCGTAGAAAGTAGAAAGCTCGTCCATATTGGCATTTCTTACCGTGTAGAGCGAAACATTCTTCACAACATCTGTGCTGAATTGTTGAGTTAACGTTTGATTTACCTCATCTATTTTCCCAAATTTATCTTCCAGACAAAGCGCCAAAGAAATCGCAGAGTTCTGCATCATTGAAACTTTAATTTTATGTTTTGCCAAAAGATTAAAAATCTGACTGATATGATCTTCTGCAATGAAAGAAAAGTCTCTCGTAGAAATATTCATTAACACTTGATTTTCTTTTAGGATATAACTTTCTTCGCTTTGGTTTACATCAGAATTTCCTACTTTAGTTCCAGGTTTTTCTGGCTCTACAAAAGATTTCACATAAAAAGGAATGTGCTTTTGTTTCAGCGGTTGTAAGGTTTTCGGGTGAATTACCGAAGCTCCGTAATACGCCATTTCTATGGCTTCTTCGTAAGAAATATTAGAAAGCAAGGTTACGTTTTCAAATTTTCTAGGGTCACCTGTCATCACACCCGGAACATCTTTCCAAATGGTCATGGCTTCAGCATTTAAACAATACGCAAAAATCGCCGCAGAGTAATCTGAACCTTCTCTTCCTAAAGTTACGGTAAAGTTATTGGCTTCTGAACCGATGAAACCTTGAGTAACATACGATTGATTCTGGTCTAGACCGCTAATATTCTTTTCGGTTTCTTGCCAGTTGACTACGCCTTCTCTGTACGTATCATCCGTTTTAATGTAATCTCTTGCATCTAGCCAAGCATTGCTAAAATTGATATCATTAAGATACTCACTCAGAATTTTAGACGAAATCATTTCACCACAACTCACTACTTGATCATACACAAAATTGTAATTTGGCGATTTATTTCTTCTCAAAAAAGCTTCTAAATCATCAAAAAACAAAGCTACTTCCCCAAAAATTTTATGATTTTCGGCAAAAAGACCTTTAGTGATTTCTAAGTGAGATTGTTTTATTTTTTCTACCTCATTTTGGTAATCTTCCTTCTTAAAATAGTATTCTACTACTTTTTCTAATGCGTTGGTAGTTTTTCCCATGGCAGAAACTACTAATAGGCATTTTTCAAAACCTTGCGAGCTTAACACTTTCGCTACATTCTTTACACTCTCTGCATCTTTTACTGATGCTCCTCCGAATTTAAAAATTTTCATCTTCTTTTATCTAAAATCAATTCAAACCTTCAAATTTATTAAATTATTTCCATATGAATCAATTGAATATTTTTTGGGAAATATGACTAAAAATTACGAAATTTACAAACAAGCAAATACCAAAAAAATGTCTGAACAAACTTTTCAAACTTTAGGTGAATTTATCATTGACAAACAAGACGATTTTAAATATTCCACAGGGGAACTCTCTAGACTTTTGAGCGCCATAAGATTGGCTTCTAAAGTAGTGAATAGAGAAGTAAACAAGGCGGGAATCGCAGAAATCATCGGTCATGCCGGAAACCAGAATGTACAAGGTGAAGACCAACAAAAACTAGATGTTTTAGCCAATAATCTTTTTATAGAAGCCCTTTCTCAGCGTGAAGTAGTCTGCGGAATTGCCTCTGAAGAAAGTGATGATTTTATAGAAATTAAAGCGACAAGCAACGCTCACCTTAATAAATATGTGGTTTTGATTGATCCATTAGATGGTTCATCTAATATTGATGTAAATGTTTCAGTAGGAACTATTTTCTCTATCTACAGACGTGTTACGGAACCTGGAACACCTGTTCAACTGAAAGATTTTTTACAAAAAGGCGTAAAACAAGTTGCAGCAGGTTATGTAGTTTACGGAAGTTCTACCATGATTGTTTACACTACAGGAAATGGTGTGAATGGATTTACTTTAGACCCTTCTATTGGCACTTATTACCTTTCTCACCCGAATATGAAATTCCCAACTACGGGAAAAATTTATTCCATTAACGAAGGAAATTACATTAAATTTCCTCAAGGTGTGAAAGATTACATTAAATATTGTCAGTTAGAAGAAGGAGACAGACCTTATACTTCTCGATATATTGGTTCATTGGTTTCAGATTTTCACAGAAATATGATTAAAGGTGGAATTTACATCTATCCTTCTACGTCACAATCTCCAAAAGGAAAACTGAGATTATTATACGAATGTAATCCAATGGCATTATTAGCAGAACAAGCTGGCGGAAAAGCGAGTGATGGCTACAGAAGAATTCTGGAAATAGAACCTACAGAATTACACCAAAGAGTACCTTTCTTCTGCGGAAGTGCTGCAATGGTAACCAAAGCCGAAGAATTTATGGCAAAAGCTTTAAAACCTTAGAAATTTATAAAATTACTGATTATAAAATCGTAAAGTCTCTCTTGATTTTACGATTTTTTTATTATTTTTATATCAAAATATCATCATGATTCTCACTTTTTTGTCCTTGTCTATTCTGCACTTGGTTTTCGTTTTGTTCATTATTCTTTTACCTTCTGTTTTATGGATTTTTGCCCTTATTGACATTTTAAAAAGCAATTTTAAGGATTCTACCAATAAAATTATTTGGGTTTTAATTGTACTTTTGTTGCCCGTTTTAGGCTCTATTCTGTATTTTATTTTTAGAGGCCAACAAAAAACAAATTAAATGAACGCTCAATTTACTAGACACGAACTCATCTTTAAACAAGCGAGTGGAACTTCTAGAGGAGTTCTTACCACTAAGGAAACTTATCTTTTAGAAATTTCTGAAAATAACAAAAAAGGAATTGGCGAATGTGCCATTTTCAGAGGATTGAGCTATGATGACGTTCCTGATTATGAAGAAAAACTCACTTGGCTTTGCAAAAACATAAATTTAGATTTTGAAGTTTTAAAAAAAGAACTGCTGCATTATCCTTCTATTATTTTTGGATTAGAACAAGCGCTTCTTAACCTAGAACATGGCGAAGATTTGTATTTTCCGAGTGATTTTACTGATGGTAAAGATTCTATAAAAATCAATGGACTCATCTGGATGGGAAATGCAGATTTTATGCAATCTCAAATTGAAGAAAAATTAGCAAAAGGTTTTGACTGCATCAAATTAAAAATAGGGGTAGATTGGAAATCTGAAAAAGAAATCATCAAAAAACTCAGAGAAAAATTCCCGAAAGAACAATTGGAACTAAGAGTAGATGCTAATGGTGCTTTTTCTTATGAAGAGGCTAGAATGGTTTTACAAGAATTGGCGGATTTAGGAATTCATTCGATTGAACAACCGATAAAAAAGAGCCAAGTAAAAACTAAAAAGAGCCAAGAAACTGATGAAATAAATTCAACGGACTGCTGTGTTCCTTGGAATGACATGGCTAAATTATGCGCAGAAACACCTACACCTATTGCTTTAGATGAGGAACTTATTGGCGTGATAGATTTTGAAGAAAAAAAGAAACTTTTAGAAACGATTAAACCACAATACATCATTCTAAAACCAGCTTTAGTAGGCGGATTTTCGGGTTCTGATGAATGGATTGTCCTTGCTGAAAGTTTAGACATAGATTGGTGGATTACTTCTGCTCTAGAAAGCAATATTGGCTTGAATGCGATTTGCCAGTACACTTATACTAAGAAAAATCCGTTACCTCAAGGATTGGGAACAGGTGCACTTTTCACGAATAATTTTGAAACTCATTTGCAATTAGAAGGCGACCAAATGTGGCATAAAAAATAAAACCTTGAAATAATTTTCAAGGTTTCTACATAGTAGTTTTAATAGTCATGGAAAGATTAAACTGTATCTATAAAAAGTTCATCTATCCATTTTTTAATGATTAATAGTAATTTCCTCTTAGCGTTTTTCATTTTAGTCAGGACTGCCTTCTTTCTGTAATTTTTTATTATCTCTTAAATATTTTATCAATTTATCTACGATTTGTTTAGAATCATCTGAATATTCATTTTTAAGCCTTTGAACTTTATCTGCTTTCACTTTTGAAGCGCTGGTTTCCTGAACACTTACAAAAACTTCTAACAAAACAAAATCATCTGGAATGACGAATAAATCGGTAATGTATTTATAGTCATTATTCTCATCCAAAACATTAAATTGCTCTGCATTTCCTATTTCCACGAGCGGAACTTTTACATTTTGGAAAGCGAATATTTCTTTTTTTCCTCCTGATTGATAAGCAATATTAATTTTGATTTCGTAATTATTGAAATTGGTTTTTTCCCAGACTTTAGCACCACTTGCATTGCATTCTATATGGTGAAGTTGATATACCAATGCATTTCCTTTTACGATTTCAGGAATAAATTGCGCGGAGAATGCTGTTAATCTTTCCTTTTGATTTTTGGTAACGATTTCTCTTTTCACTTTAAAAGCAGGAATTCTTTGGTCAAAAAGGTAGGTTCTTTTTGCAGAAAAGGAATCGGTATACTTAAGCACATCTCTATCAATTTGATTTTTAATGATTTTGTAGCTTAAATTCACAAACGTATTAAGATTGGTATCGAAAAAACGAAGAAAGCTAGGACCAATGCTTTTTTCGGCATTTAATTCTTCGTATTTATTTACGGGAGGTTTTTCAAAAATCACAAGGGATTCTTCGCCTACAATGGGAATAGATGAAGCGTCTTTTTTATAAAAAAAATCTTGTGCAAAACTGATTTGTACAACAAAAATTAAAAAAAGAAAATAGAATTTTTTCATTTTTATTGTTTTACTATTCAAAGTTAGGATTATTGCTTGTAGCTTTTTTTTTATTGACCGTGATAATTGTCATAAAACCCAAAAAAAAGCTTCTGCAAAAGACAGAAGCTAAAATGAATTCTTTGCTATACAATAGTGTTAATTAAAAATACAGAAATAAGAATTCATAATTATTATTACAAAAATCATGCTAAACACATAAAAAAACGCCTTATTGCTAAGACGTTTGGTTGTTAGTTTTTTTTCACTTGTGTTTCTAGAATGTTTTCATGATTGTTTTTACCGTGACAAAAGTAGTGAACCATGATAAACAAGTCAATTACACTTTTGTGTAATATCACAATTTTATTTCAAAGACTAAATGCAGTCCTTTTTCACTTGGTTTAATGGTGTAATTTCCACATAAATTTTGAATTCTACGCTGCATATTATTAAGACCATTTCCTGAAGTTAAACTCTCTCCTAATCCTACTCCATCGTCTATAATCTCCATGGTGAAACGTTGATCTTTTAATGTAAAAAGAATATCTACATTTTGAGCTTTACTGTGTTTATAGACATTATTTAGCGCTTCTTTAGCACAGAGGAAGAAATTTCTTCTGATTTCTGCATTCAATTTAGTATCAGGAAGTTCTACTTTTCTGGTAATATTGATTTTAACATCTGTTTTCTTGAAAAAATTCTCAGCATAAAGCAATACATATTGCATAAAATTTCCCAGATTGTCATTACTAGAATTAAGGCTCCAAAGCATTTCTCGCATCGAGAGGTTCATTTCTTCTGAAGTCTTAAGTAAATCATCTATATCTTCTTTGAGATGCTGTTCTCCCACTTTTTGTTTTAAAAATTCTGCTTGAAGTTTCAACGCAGAAATCCCAGCACCCAGATCATCATGCATATCATGAGAAATTCTCTCTCTTTCTTCTTGAATTTTTTTCTGAATTTCTAATTCTTTTTCTAGAATTACATTACGATGTTCTATCTCCTGAAGCAGTTTTTCATTAATGAATGCTGCTTGTTTTTTTTTGTACACCATCACTACCAAAATAATAAACCCTACAAACATTAATAGAATAATGATTGCAAAAATAAGTACCAATAATACTGGGTCTGGTAGAATTTGAGTCAAAATTTATTTTTTAAAAGAGTTAAACGTACGTAAAACATTATAATCTACACATCTTAAACCTTTTATAAAAAAGGAATACATCATGATATTACAAATACTAAATAAAAAATTAATCACATTAAAAATATCTTGATTATAATTATATAACCATGTTCCAAGATACATTCTGAACAAAGAAAAAATACTCCAAAAAAGTAGAGCAAAACTTACCCAAAATGATTGTTTTACTGTGATATTCTGCTCATCTACAAATCTAATAATGTATAAAAACCACTGTAAACTCGCTAATAAGAAAAACAGAATCATCATGAGAAATACATTATTATTGAATTTTGGAAAACCAATAGAAAATTGGAAATACAATGACATTCCTACAGAAATAGCCGCAATAGCATTTAAAAAATAATGGTCTTTTTTTGTTTTATAATCTTGGATATAAAAATACCTGAAATACAGTATGGAAAATATGATAAATGGGAAAAACAAATAAGTCTGATGAATCTTAAAAGCTTTTCTTATAAATACAACCCCTAAAACATCTACTATAAATACAGCCACTAAATAGAGGAAAAAATATTTTTGTTTGGCAGTATATCCTTTTTTCACCCATAAATAAATAGAGTATATCATTGCTATGGCCACAACAATGTCATACGTATAATCTAAAATTTTATCTATCAATATCAACATTATGGGCAATCATTAGGACAAAAAGTATTCAAATCAAAACCAGACAAACTTTCTACATCACTCCCTTGAGCGTTTTGACAGTCTGTAATAAAAGTCATTTGACCAACACTTTCATCATTATACAATTTTAATTTTTTTCTCAAAATATTAGCTTCGGTTGAGGTGAGTAAAGTTTCATAATTTACCCTCTGTGCAAGTGTAATTTTAAAATTTTTGACATTTGCCTTAGCTGTTACTTTATTTTTGTAAGCTAACAATTCATCTTTGGTAATTTTTACTCTTAGCGTATTTCCTTGAGCACCTTGTACTACTGCATCTATTTGAGGTTTAATATTTTGGATATAATCATTTTCCATGATTTGGTAATCCGTCTCAGAAACTTCCACTATGTTATTTACATCTAGCATTGCATAAGCTTTATTACCTACATTATTGCCAGATTTATCCATATAGTAATACAGCAGATAAAGAGAACCATCAAATTTAGTCAATTCCTGATATTTATTCAGGAACTTCGCCTTATTAAATTGAACAAAACTGAATGCTACTCTGTCTGCATTCACAGGAATTTGATCAATCATTTTTAAATAATTTTCTTTGCTTACTTTAAATGATTTTACATTTTTAGGATTTAGTCTTTTAAGGATTTTATACGTTACGGTATCAAAACTGTGTCTCATTGCAGAATCTAATTTTACTGGCATCGGTACATGCGCCAACAGTAAATCTTCTTTAGACAAATTTTTCTTGTCTCCACAGGAAAACAACAAGAAAAATACTACAATATACCCTAATAAAGAGAGAGTAGTCTTCTTTTTCATAATTCGATTTTTAGTTATTAATTATTGATTTTTAAACAGGTTTATGGCTTCTACTTTATTATTCACATGTAGCTTTTTATAGATATTTCCTACATGTTTTTTTACAGTATCTAGTGTAACTTCTTTTATATCTGCTATTTCTTTGTAAAGATGACCTTTCGCTAGAAGATCCAGAATATCATGCTCTGTTTTAGAAAGTTCATTCAGATGATTATTGAAATTGGTTTTTTCTTCTCTAAAATATTGCAGAACTCTTTTTGCCACCCCGAAACTCATCGGAGCACCGCCTTTATAGGCATCTTTAATAGAGGCAATAATCTTATCCATGCTTTCTCCTTTTATTAGATAACCTGTGGCTCCAACTTTTAGCGCTTCATAAATGTGCAAGTCATCTTCAAAACTCGTACACATCATAAATCGAGTAGCAGGCAATGTATCTAATATTTGGGCGATGACTTCTATCCCGCTCATATCAGGAAGTTTAATATCCATTAAAACCACATCGGGGTGAATCTCTTGTAAGGAAACAAGAGCTGCTTTACCAGAATAAAATTGACCTACACAATGCAAATCGGCATCGTAATCAATTATCTTTTTGAGCGCATTGTTGTAATGCTTCTCGTCTTCTACGATAGCTACTGAGATTGACATAATATTTTCATCGTTTGTTAATTACAAATTTCAATAGAAATTTTGTAAATATCAATTACACTTTTGTGTAATTTTGTTTGTGTAAATAAAAATAGTCTTTTTTTTCATACACAGCAAAAAAAATCACATTTTTTAAAAATGCGATTTATTATTTAGAAATTAACAGCAATAATTGGCATATATTAAATTATTAACAAACACTGTTTTCACATTTTTTTAACCTCAAATCATAAACGATAACAGACTGGTTAATTATTAATTTACTTCCACTTGTAAAAATTCCTATTCTTAATTTTAATTTTTTTTTTACAAACCAATGTTTCAATTTTTTTATTCAACTAAAAATAGTTTTTTAAATATGAGAATAATAATTAAAATGTTGAAAATTCTATCATAAAACTATATTCTCATCAACGATTATTAGACTATTTTTTAATTTAAAAAAGAATTTAATTTTTCTTAAATTTGCAGGATTCAAGAACTGATTATGGAAGAAGAAAAAAAACCGCTCAATTTTATTGAACAAATCATCGAAAATGATTTAGAAAATGGTTTAGATAAATCTAAATTACGTTTTAGATTTCCACCAGAACCTAATGGTTATTTACACGTAGGACATACCAAAGCGATTTGTATCAACTTCGGTTTAGGAGAAAAATATGGTGCTCCTGTTAATTTAAGATTTGACGACACAAATCCCGAAAAAGAAGAGCAAGAATTCGTAGATGCCATCAAAGAAGATATTAAATGGCTTGGCTTCAAATACGACCAAGAGTTATACGCTTCTGATTACTTCCAGCAGTTGTATGATTGGGCCGTAGAAATGATTAAACAAGGAAAAGCCTATGTAGATGAACAGCCTTCTGAAGTAATTACAGAACAAAGAAAAAATCCTACCGAAGCAGGAATAGAGTCTCCATATAGAAACAGACCTATAGAAGAATCTCTAGATTTATTCGAAAGAATGAAAAACGGAGAGTTCGAAGAAGGTACAATGTCTGTAAGAGCTAAAATAGACATGACTTCGCCAAATATGAACATGCGTGACCCTGTTATGTACAGAATTCTGAAAAGACCACACCACAGAACTGGTGAAAAATGGAAAATCTATCCTATGTATGATTGGGCTCATGGTGAATCTGATTATTTAGAGCAAATTTCACATTCCCTTTGTTCATTAGAATTCGAAAACCACAGACCTCTTTATGATTGGTATTTAGACCAAGTCTATGAAGACGGAAAAGTAAGAAATAAACAAAGAGAATTTGCGAGAATGAACGTTACTTACATGGTAACATCTAAACGTAAATTACAAAGATTAGTAGCAGAAGGTGTAGTAACAGGCTGGGATGATCCTAGAATGCCTACGATTTCTGGAATGAGAAGATTGGGTTACACTCCGAAAGCCATCAGAGAATTTATTGATAGAGTGGGCGTTGCAAAACGCGAAAACCTCATCAATATTCAGTTGCTAGAATTCTGTGTGAGAGAAGACCTCAACAAAATTTCTACCCGAGTAATGTCTGTGGTAAATCCTGTAAAACTTATCATCGAAAATTATCCTGAAGATAAAGAAGAATGGCTAGAAACAGAAAATAATCCTGAAGACGAAAATGCAGGAACTAGAGAAGTGCCTTTCAGCAGAGAACTTTACATTGAAAGAGAGGATTTCATGGAAGAAGCACCGAAAAAGTTCTTCAGATTAACCATTGGTGGAGAAGTAAGACTAAAATCTGCTTACATTATTAAAGCCAACAGAGTAGAAAAAGACGAAAATGGCGAAATTACCACTATTTACGCTACTTATGATGAAGAATCTAAATCTGGAAGCGGAACTGAGGCAAGTATGAGAAAAGTAAAAGGAACGCTTCACTGGGTTTCTGCAAAACATGCTTTACCGATTGAAGTAAGAATCTACGACAGATTATTTACTCACGAGCAACCAGACGCAGAAAAAGAAACAGATTTCATGGAATTCGTGAACAAAGATTCCCTGAAAAAAGTTCAAGGTTTTGCTGAGCCAAGCCTTAAAAATGCAAAAGTGGGAGACCATTATCAGTTCCAAAGAATTGGTTATTTTACTCCTGATAAAGATTCTACAGCAGAGCAATTAATCTTCAACAGAACGGTTACGCTAAAAGATAGTTTCAAACTAGAACAATAAAAAAGAAAGCTTCATCACCGCGATGAAGCTTTTTTTAGTTATTTTAATTTCTATTTTTCAATAAAATCCAGCCGTTATATATTCTTCCGTCTGCTGCATTGATGAGATACCAATAAGCATCCGTGGCTAAGTTTCTTCCATTGAATTTACCATCCCAAATAAATTCGGTATTGCTAATTTGTTTGTAAACCAAATTTCCGAATTTATCAAAAATCTGCAAAGTAGAACTCTCAGGGAAAACATCTAGTCCCAAAAGTTTCCAATAATCATTAATTCCGTCTCCATTTGGCGTAAGCGTATTGATAATGCTGAAAATCCTTCCCATTCTCATATCTCCACGGCAATCTGAATCTGAATATCTTACATAAAAAGTATAATCACCAGGTTTCAAATTTCCAAAACGATTGCTTTCTTGCCAATTCATCATATCCATAGAATAGAGAATCTTTCTACCAGCGATGCCTATTGCAATTACATCATAATAATCATTTTGACCTCTAAGAGTTGTAATTTCTGGAGTGTCTATATTTATTACTTTGAAGGTTAAAGTATAATCACAATTAAGGGAATTGGTAAGTGTTAATTTATACGTTCCAACTTGTTTTACGCCAGAGATAAAATCTTTATTAGCTCCTTCAGAAATGCTTCCATCTGGATATTCCCATTTGTAATAAACAACATTTAAACCTGTGAAATTTGGCCTTATTTCTAATCCTATTTCGTCATTTTTACAATAATAATAGTCTGAAATTTCAATCATTGGAGTTTTCTTCAAAACAACATCTATTGTAAAATAATTAGGACAAAAACCACTTTGCGAAACTTTTACATAAAATTTTGTAATTCCTTTTTCTGCATCAAATAAATAAGAAGAAGACGTTTGAATTTTATTTTGAGAACTTGTCATATCCTGATAGGTTTCAAAATATTCGTAAGTGTATGAAAAGTTACTAAATGTAGTTTCAAAATCTGTTAAACTTATGGTTTCCTTATTATCATTTCCTGTATCACAAACATCTTTGTTAAATTGGTTCTGACTTAAACTTAACTGAGTTCCGTTTACAAAATTTACTTCAGCGCTACTTCCACAATCTTTTAGATTTTCTACATAGACCCAAATTTTAGAAGTATAAGGATTGAGAATAAAATTGCTTGGATTCTGTATTTCTCTACCCGAAATGCTAATATCTGTCTGATTAAGATAAAAAGAAAAAACGTTTTCCGAACTTGGAATTTGCACCATTTGAGCAGTGTAATCCATCAAATTCACATCATAAAAACCATCTACATTATTATCACAAATTTGAATAATAGAATTTCTTGCTTTTGCAGGAAAATAAGACAACAAATTGATTGGAGCTACCGAATAACAACCATAAGTTCTAGATTGAAAACGCGCATATACATATACATTACCCGCAGAAGTAGTAAAAGGTGAAGTTATTTTACCAACATTAGTTCCGTTATTAGCATCTGATTCAGTAACATAATACGTTATATTTAAATCTGAGAGTAGAACTTTATTAATATTTTGGTCAAAAATCTGAGAAGTAGCCAAATCTAAGTCAAATGATTCTCCAAAGTTTAAATCTTTATCACAAAGTTTCAGAACTGCATTTTTGGCTAAATAAATAGGCGGATAAAATTCTAAGTTAAAAGTAATTTTAGCAGCAGAAACACAATTCGAAAGCCTATCTCTTACTCTCACATATACCACACTTCCATTAGAAATAGGAATTTTGGTGGGATTATAATATGGATTACTGAAAATTTTATTTTGTGCATCATAAGACTGATAATACGCAAAATCTACATTTTCATTATTTATATTAATTTGAGATTCGTATAAAGTAGCATCTAATTCTTCTAATCCATCTGCATTATTATCACAAATATTTTTAACTACAGTTGTAACTTCCGATTTAATTTTTGGAGTACTTGTAAGATTAAATGTTACGGGAAAGATTAACACACAATCCCGATAACTCACTCTAGCATACACCACAAGACTTCCGTTTATTGTAGCTGTGGTAATATTGGTTCCACTTACATTAGCTATTGCAGCGGCATTGGAAGCAAAAAATAAAACCTGTGTTCCAGATTGATAATTAACTAATCTATAATAATTACTAAGTTGAACAGCTTCTGTATTATCATACAAATCATCACAAACAGAGAATTGATCTATATTCTTAACCAAATGAATTAAATATACATTAATCGCTTTTATTGAATAACAATCTGTACCTTTATCAAACCTTGCATAGAAAGTTTTGGTAACAAAATCTCCATCATCCGTAATGATTTGATTGGCAGGAATTATTTTATTTGGATCATTCGCCATTGCATCTTGGTAATTTCCAAAATAAACAGGTCCAGTAACCGTTCCGTCTAAAGGATCTAGAAGCATTCCTTTAGTAAGTATGTCTAGATTTACGGGTATATCTTGCGTACCATCAAAACAAATATAAGTATTAGAATCATTTAGTATTATCACTCCAAAAATTACATTCATATTAATTTCTGCAATAGAAAAACAGCCACCAGGATATTCTACCCTTGCATATACTTTATACTGTCCGTCTCTAATAGTAGTCATGCCGCTACTATAAGGAGATGCATTGTAAGCGTTGTCATAAGAACTAAAAACTCTTATTAAAGAAACTCCTAAATCTGCTGTAACTTTATCTTTAACCAAATCTATCCAATTAAAATTTTCAATTCCATCATTATTAGAATCACACATTTTAACTTCAATATCTACTGGAGACTTGACAATAGGCGTTGGATTAAATTTCACTGTTACAGGGCCTAAAACATTAGTACAAGTTTGGTAATCTAATCTTACAAAGAACTGGCTTCCATCTACTAAATCATAACCTGTTATTTGATTTATATTATTTAAAGCATCATCATAAGACTTGTAATAACGAATTATTCCATAGTAATTGTTCCCAACTAATTTTATATTAAAATTACTTAACAAATAATTACGCTCAATTTTATCATTCAGCATATCGCAAACTTCAACCTGATTGGTAAGAATATTCTCAGAAAAAAATTGAAATTGGAGCGTTGTAGTTCTTTTACAATTTGGCGTGTTTTTATTGGAAACCGTTACATTAAAATTTTTATTTGCACTTATCGAGAAAGGAGTATTTTCGTCTATAGCCAAACCACTTGCTGCATCTATAAATTCAAAATTGAAATTAGAAATATCGTTAGTTGTAAGAAACTGTTTATAATCTGCCAGCGTAATTTTATCAGCAATGTTACAAACTATTTTAGAATAAGGCTGAACTGTAGGATAATCTGTGGCAAATTTTATATTAATATCATCAGTATAAGTAATAGATTGCCCGTTACAAGTATTGTAAACGATGTTTACTTTAAATGTTTCATCTTTTTGAGGACAAACCATCTGATTTTTACTATAACCAATCACTCTTCCTGCTCCATCAAACCAAGTAAAATAAGGCACTAAATTACTTCCAGAAGGCTCAAAAATCCATGCTTCATTTTGAGCTGACCAAACTCCTGTATTTCTTCCAGGAGCTGAAAGCCCCAAATTACCAGAGGCATCATTTATTCCAATTAAAGCATTTGGATATTTTGCCAAATTACAAGGAAGCTCTTTATTTTTAACAAAAACCTCTATCTTATTGCTTCCTTCCGAAAGAACAATCTGCGAAGTGGAAGTTTGAGATTCACATCCCGAAACATTTCCTGCTTCAAAATTCACAATAAATTTTCTAAATGGAGCTGAACCTATAACAGAATAATTTATTTCAGAATTATCAGTTTTTAGAAAATACATATCGTGAAGTACTCCAAAAATAGATTTTTTAGGCAAATTTTGACTTGGCAAAGTATCTGTAAAATTAGGTGCATTAGGCTGATTTGCTTGTCCTATATCAAAACTTATCATTCCATTAGAGCCAATTACTAATTTATTATAAGTATTTTCATAAAAACAAAAAGTAAAAGGCAAATCTATTGTTCCAGAGAAAGAATCGTCTATATTTTCTTTAATTACCGTTTTGTTCGTAGCTGAATAAGGAGAATATGGAATTGACGAAACCGAATAAGAGTCTGTAAGTTTAAATTGAGGATAATTAGCCGTTAAATTAATGCAATTACCATTTACAAAAGGATAATTACAATCTATAAGCAGACTTTGATTTCCTTGACCATCGGAGATATAGAAATCCGACTGGCTTTGAGACTTAAAAAAACCAACCGATATTACAAATAATGTAAGAATATAAATAATTAATTTTCTTAATCTCATTAAAATTAGGTTTTACCAAAATTATTAATTAAAAACGAAAAAAAGAGATGTTTATTAAAAAAAAGCCGAGAAAATTCTCGGCTCGTTTTTTATCTTCTTTCGTAATATCTTGCTCCCACTAAAACTGGGCTTTCTTTTTCTACTTTTACCAATCCAAATCCTTTCCAATCTGGATTTACAGAAGTACCGAGTTTTTTTCGGTGGAGATTTTCATACGTGTCAAAATCTATTGCTCTGCGCTGATTCAGCACTTCGAAAATATTCCATTTTTCTACCACAGATTTCCATTCCTTCCCTATTTTACCGGCAAAAACTTTAGATTTACTTCCGCTTCCGTAGGCTAAAAATCCTAGTTCTTTTCCGGCTAAATCTTCCCCATTTTCATAAGAAACTTGGAAAGCAGAAAGCAATGCCATAAAAATAGAAGCGGTGTACATATTCCCAATTTCTGAACTTGCACGTTGCGTAATTTCTATTTTTTCAGCAACTAAATTTTTATACTCATCTGTTTGAGCGATGGCTTTAATATCATCAGAGCTTGCGGTATTCATTCCGTTTTCTATACCAAAAATTTCAGTGAATAATCGCTTCCCGTGGAATGCATACGGAAGGTGAAAAATCAAAAATCTCCAATTTTCATAAGGTTTCTCTCTTCCGCTTTCTTCTTTGTAGTGTTGATAAGCTTCTCTAATTCTATCTTGGTAACATTGGTTAGAATATTGACCGTCAAAAACAGGCTCATCTGTAAAAATTTCTACTTTGTCTGCGAAACTATCCGGTAAATTCTGTACCAAATCTTTAGTAGTTTCTCTTCTTGGCTTAAAAAAATCAAAAACGCTTTCTGTAGCTACTCCAAATTTATTTTCAATTTCCAAAAGTGTAGGATTTGCAGAAACCAAAAATGCAACTGCACCACCACCTTGCGTATATTCACCAGTAGAAGCCAATTCATATTTTGCATAATCAGAAGCAATTACAATGGCTTTTTTTTCTGGATTCGCTCTTACAAAATCTAGTGAATTGTGCAGCGCATCTACAGCACCTACACACGCAAAAGTCATATCTATTACGTCACAATTTTTGAAACATCTTGCTCCAAATTCTTTTTCTAGCTCTTTTTCTACCATTTGCATGGCATAAGTAGCAGTAGGTTTTGCAGCATCTAGCGCAGATTCTGTTCCTAGATAAATTCTAGAAATTTCTTTGGGATTTATTTTATAATCTTGTATTAATTTTAAAAGTGCTTCTGCGGCAAAAGTAGCTGCGTCTTCATGTACATCTGGAAAAGCCATCCTCTTCAGCCCTAAACCTTTTTCTAGTTTTGCAGGCTCTATTCCTCTTTTTTCGGCTAAATCCTTAATTTCTAAATATAAACTTGGCACAAAAAAACTTGCCGCTTCGATTCCGATTTTCATCATAATTCCTCAATTTTTGTACGAATTTAACGAGTTGAAAATTCCTGACAAAAGAATTATACTAAGAATTTTGTTTTTTATTTTAAATCTAAATAATTTTTAACATCAAAAAGCCCTTTTACAAAAAATGTAAAAGGGCTTTAATTTATTAGAAAAAATTAATTAGTTGCTGTAAGAAGTAATCGCTTTATTCAGCATTTCTATTTGAGTGTTTAGACTAGTGCTTGAAGGATTCTCTCTAAATAGTTTCATCTTTCTTTCTAACCCTTTTTTCAGCATTTGCACAATCATCATTTTCGCTTGTACATTATCGCCAATTTGACTTTTCGCTTGTCCTAAAACTTTCGTAAGATTGTGTACTGCTTTTGTATTATCAGAATCCATAATCCAATTGAAGCCTTCTTCTGCAGGTGCTGCTAATTTAGGATTTTGAAACTCAATAAAAGGATAAAACGCTACAAGAGAGGCAATATTTGGCATTTGATTAGTAATTTTATTTTTTACAATCACTGGCAAAAGCGTCATCACTAAATCTTCCGAAGCGCTTTCCAAATCTATTTTTTCAGCATAATTTACCACTTTTTCAGGAGCAACTTGTGCAATTCCAGAAAGTGAATTTCCTTTTACTGAATTAGAAACAGCATTGATTCCTTTTTCAAATAGTGGTAGATATTTAGGGTTTTTAGTCTTTGCTAAAACGCCAATTGCAGCTCCTTTTACCAAATTTTTCTCATCATTTTGCGCTAATTTTTCTACATCTGCTAAAAATGATTTTGGATCTTCTGGCAAACCTTCTAGCGCTAATAATCTATTTCTGTAAAACTTATCTTTCAAAGCTGCTGCATATAATTTATCTGCAAACGGATTTTTAGAAACTTGATCTTTGGCTTCTTCTATTGCCGTGTATTTGCTGTAAAAATCTTTAGCAGTAGTGTATTGTAGATATAATTGTTCTGGGGTTTTGTCTTGTTTAATATCGCTGAGCAATAAACCTTCAGGATTTGTATTAATCAATTCAGGATTTTTAGTCACATCAAAAACGAAGTCATTTTTCGCTTTTGCGGTTACCCAAATATCTTTTCTAGAAATTTTACCGTTTTCTAAGACATCAATAGACAATGGAAACTCAAATTTTTCTTCTTGGGTTTGAGCAATATTCACGGTGACTTGTTTTTTCATTGGGTCAAAAGTAGATTTTACTTCTAACTTCGGATAACCTTTCCCGAAATACCATTGATTAAAGAACCAGTTTAAATCTTTTCCCGAAACTTTTTCTAGAGAAAGTCTCAGTTGATGCGCTTCTCCAGTTCCATATTCATTGGTTTTAAGATAATCTGAAAGTCCAGTAAAAAACGCTTCATCTCCCAAATAATTTCTTAGCATGTGTAGAATTCCGCCTCCTTTATTATAAGAAACGCCATCAAACATGTCTTCTCTATCGGTATAATTAAATCTCACCAAATCTTTACCAAAATTTCTTGGGTCTGCTTTAGAATTTTTGAGAGATTTTAATCTTTTATAATCGGCTTCATCTTTTCCGTACTTGTATTCGTTCCAAAGACATTCTGAATAATCTGCAAAACTCTCATTTACAGTAAGATTACTCCAACTTTCTGCGGTTACTAAATCTCCGAACCAATGATGGAATAATTCGTGAGCGATTACATCTTCCCATTTGTTTTCGTCTGCTAAATCGCCCGCTTTTTGCTGTGCAGATTCTTCGTGAATCACTGCGGTCGTGTTTTCCATAGCACCAGAAACGTAATCTCTACCTACAATCTGTGCATATTTTTGCCAAGGAAAATCATAGTTTAATTTTTTAGAAAAGAACTCTATCATTTCTGGAGTATTCCCAAAAATTTGTTTCGCATACGGTTCGTATTCTTTTTCTACATAATAATCTACGTCTATATTTCTCCATTTATCTTTAATCACGGCATATTCTCCCACTCCCATGAAAAATAAATACGGAGCGTGTTTTTTGTCCATTACCCAATGATCCGTTCTCAGGTTTTCACCTAAATTTTCAGAACTTTTTAAAATCCCGTTAGAAAGGGTTACATATTGTTTAGGAACCGTCATGTAAATTTCCTGCGTGGTTTTCTGATTAGGCTTATCTATAGTAGGAAACCAACAAGAAGAAGATTCTGTTTCGCCTTGAGTCCAGATTTGTGTAGGTTTATCTGCATCTTTTCCTTGAGCATTGATGAAATAAAGTCCTTTTGCATCATTAATTGCAGCAGAACCTTTTTGTTTTACTTCATTTGGTCTCGCTACATATTTGATATAAACCGTATAATCTTGATTTTTTTGGTAAGTTTTATCCAAAGAAATTTTTAGAGTATCTTCTTTGTAATCATATTTCAAAGGAGTTCTTGCACCATTTTTCTCTAATGCTACCTCATTAATAATCATTCCTTTAGCATCTAAAACCAATTCATCAGAAGCATAAAAAAAAGGTGAAGCAGTAATCCAAGCCTCTCCGTTCATTTGCTCTTTTTCAAAATTGAAATTCACACGCAATTTGGTGTGTTTCAGTTCTGTAGATTTGGTATGAGTAGCTCTGTAAACACCAGTTCTGCCAGAAGTTTCGGTTTGTGCAAAAGTGTAATTGTCAGTAGAAAAAAGCCCTAAAAATAAGGCTGCAATGAGTAGTTTCTTCATTCTAAAATTTTGTATTTCGGTTAATTAGTCCCATTTATGTACTCTTTGTTACGTATAAAAACTTTGCCAAAGTTAAAATTATTCTAAAATTAACTTTGGCAAAATCCTAAAAAAAATCAAAATTTACTCCCTAAATCTTAGAGGAAATAAATTTTGATTCTCAAATATTTAATGAATTATCATTTAAATCGCTACTGGCGCTTTAATTCCAGGATGTGGATTGTAATTTTCTAACGTAAAATCTTCAAAATCGAAATCAAATAAATCTTTAATTTCTGGATTGAGTTTCATAGTTGGCAATGCTCTAGGTTCACGAGAAAGTTGCAATTTTACCTGCTCAAAATGGTTGTTATAAATATGAACATCTCCGAAAGTATGCACATAATCTCCCACTTCTAAACCACAAACCTGCGCCACCATCATACAAAGCAATGCATAACTCGCAATATTAAAAGGGACGCCTAAAAATACATCAGCACTTCTTTGATACAATTGTAGTGACAATTTTCCATCTGCCACATAAAACTGAAACAATGCATGACAAGGCGCTAGAGCCATATTTGGAATTTCTGCTGCATTCCAAGCAGAAACGATGAGTCTTCTAGAATCTGGATTTTTCTTTATTTGCTCTACTACTTCTACGATTTGGTCTACCACTTTTCCATCTTTTCCTTCCCAGGTTCTCCATTGTGCTCCATAAACTGGACCAAGATTTCCGTTTTCATCTGCCCATTCATTCCAAATAGAGACCCCATTATCCGTAAGATATTTGATATTGGTATCGCCTTTTAGAAACCACAACAATTCATAAATAATAGACTTCAAATGCACTTTTTTGGTCGTTACCAAAGGAAACCCTTTAGACAAATCATATCGCAGTTGGTAACCAAAAACGCTTCTGGTTCCCGTTCCTGTTCTATCGGTTTTATCGGTTCCGTGGTCTAAAATATGCTGGAGTAAATCTAAGTAGTTTTGCATAATAGTTCAATATTCTTGGTTCTAAGTTCTGAGTTGACTTCTACAAATTAAAGAAAATTTCACCAAATATTTTTGATGAATTGAGTTAAGTTATTCACAATGAATGTTTCACCAGATTTTTTACCATTCATGGCTTTTGCTAATGGCGATTCTGCTGAAATGATGAATATTTTTTCTTGATTGAAACTCAATTCGCCTAAAGAAACTGCAATAAAAAATTTGCCTTTATCTGTTTCCACTAAACTTCCCAAATTGACGGTTTTATGAGAAATAGGCTGAATATTTTTAAGAACCTGTTGAGATTTCAGTTGTTCATTCAGTTGAAGCTGAAGGTTATTAATTTCTTGCTGAAGCATTTCTCGGGAAGTTTCATACTTGTCTCCCATAGAACTTTTGGTATCATTATTAGAAGCTCTGGTTTCGGCAATGAATTGTTCTAATTTCTGTATTTTTTCAGAAATTTTTTGCTTTACCAGTTCTAAAAGTTCAGCTTTATTCATCTTTTAATTTTTGGCTAAAGCCCTAATGATTTACTTATTAAAAAGTCGGACTTTAGCCCGACTCTATTGATTATTTTTAACATCAAACCCTATTATCTAAGATTTTATATTTTATTTATTTTTCGAAAACAATATGTTCCCATTTGTACATTTCTATAGTTGGTTTTGTATCAAAATCTGTAGTTAAACCAGAGAAAATACTTTTGAATTTTCCTTTTACCGTTTCGTCTAAAATCTGTACTTTCAAGTGTTGAGAATCTGATAAATTAAGGATTACCAAAACTTCATCATTTCCATTTTTTCTAATATAAGCAAGTACTTGATCTGGAGCGCTGGTTTGCAAAATTTGGGTAGTTGCTTGGTCATCGCCTCCTCTCAAAGCAGGGTTTTTAGATTTAAGCTCGAATAATTTTTTGTAGAAATTTTCTAATTTATTTTCCCCATTCCAAGGAATTGGGTCTTTCTCGAAAAATTCTAGTCTCTTATTTAATAATGGTAATTCTTGACCGTTGTACATCAGCGGAACTCCATTCCAAGTTGCAGAAAACACGGCTAGAGTTTTGGCCATTTCGCCATACTTTTCATATTCTGTTCCGTTCCATGTATTTTCATCATGATTGGTGGTAAACCAAGCTCTCATGCTTTTATTTCCGATGGTAGAATATTGTGATAATAGATTCGTTAAATCTGTAAGTGGTAATTTTTTCTGATAAAACTCTTTGGTAAGGTGCATCCATTTCCAGCTGTAACTCGCATCAAAAACTGTAGCATAATCTGGATTGTCTAATTCATCATATTCTCCTAACCAAAAAAGTGGTTTTATGGTTTCTACTTCAGGTTTTGCTTGTTGCCAGAAATCTACTTCTACCCATGAAGCTAAATCACATCTGAATCCATCAATGTTCGTTTCTCTTACCCAATATTTCATGGCTTCAATCATGGCTTCACGCATTTTTGGGTTCTGATAATTGAGTTCTATGATGTCATCCATTCCAGAAGCAATTTGGAAATCATTGGTTTTAGGATCCATCAAATAAAAATCTGGATGAGTTTTGGTCCAAACATGATCCCATCCTGTATGATTCGCCACCCAATCGATAATTACTTTAAAACCCAATTTATGGGCTTCGTTTATCACACTTTTAAAATCTTCTAAAGTCCCAAATTCTGGATTGATAGAGGTGTAATCTTGTGCAGCATATTGACTACCAAGCGTTCCTTTTTTATTTTTTTGAGCGATGGGTGTAATTGGCATAAACCAAAGTGTTTCTACACCCATTCTTTTAAGTCTTGGTAATTCTTTTTCTACAGCTTTGAAGGTCCCTTCTTTAGAAAATTGTCTTACGTTTACTTCATAAATGTTGGTGTTATGTTTCCAGTCAGTTGTCATTGTTTTCTGATTTTGTAAAGCGGTGCAAGAGATTAGTGACAAGCCTAACATTGCAGATAAAAAAAGCTTTTTCATAGTTGAAATTTTAGCGAAACAAATGTAGTGATTGTATGCTAAAACCAATAAAAAATCCGGAAAAGTTTTCCGGATTTTTATCATAAATTTCAATATTATTTAATCATCATCACCTTCATCATCGATGAAATCATCGCCAAAACCATCATCTTCGTCTTCGTCTTCCGTAGCAAACTCGTCATCAAAATCATCTTTAAAATCTGCGTCTAAATCTGCAAAATCATCATCCATGAAAGCAGCGGCAACAGAAGCTTTGCCAGAAACGCCACCAGATTTTCCTGGAGCTTTTAATGGCACATTACCAAATCTAAAAACGGTAATTGGATAATTTACTGCTGGTTTTTCATCTATAATCTCTACTAATTCACAGAAAAATTCCCATAAATCAATAAGACCATACTGAAACTGCACTTTGTCTCCTACTTCTTGGAAGGCTTCCATGAGGTAAACATCTGACATGATTTCTCCGTCTCCATCATCGCTCATATCTTCTAGTGGAACGGTTTTCACCTCCATTCCTTCTTCATCTAGAATACTGAACATAGACAACTCGTCACCCTGCAAACTGAAAGCACTTTTGATCCCATTATGTAAGTTCCAAAGGGTTTGCTTTTCTTTAATTTCAATATCTCTAAAAATATTGTCTTTTGAATCTAGAATTACTCTAATTTTATAAACCATATTTTACTTTTTACTAATATTTAGAAGCTAATTGTATTAAAGTATTTTTATTGATTTTGATGTTTAAAATTTCGGTTACAAAGATAAAACAAAAGAAATATGACTTTCTAAAAAAATAAATTTTTATTCAAAAAAGTTTTTATTAAATTCCCAGCGTTTTCTGGTGCCAATATACAGAAATTATTAATACTACAAAGCTTTTTCTAGATAAAAAGTAAAGAGTGTTCCTTCTAGATATTTGCTTTCTACAGTAATACTTTGGTGATGAGCTTCTAGAATATGTTTTACGATGGCAAGACCTAGCCCAGAACCGCCGTCTTTACGGTTTCTGCTGGTTTCTACCCTATAGAATCTTTCGAAAATTCTAGGCAAGACTTCTGGCTTGATTCCCATTCCGTTATCTTGCACGATAATTTTCACTTTTTCTTGCTCAGTTTTAGTGATTACTTTAATCAAAGCTTCTTCCCTATTAGAATAATGAATGGCGTTTGAAATAAGATTGGTAAGTACTTGAGAAATTTTTTGCTTATCTGCTCTTACCATAATAGCAGTTTGCGAGGTTTGCAAAACTAATTTTGCAGATTTTTTATGCGCTTCGATTTCTAATAAATCGAAGATTTCTTTTGTCAAAGCATTGATATCAAAAACAGAATAGTTGATAGAAATTTCTGCAGCTTCGTATTTTGAAATTTGGTCTAAATCGGTGACGATGTTCAGTAATCGCTCTACAGAATTCCCGATGCGTTCTAGATACTTATCTCTGATGTTAAGATTTTCTACCGCGCCATCCTTCAGAGTTTCTACATAACCTTGAATAGAAAAAAGTGGTGTTTTCAGCTCATGAGAAACATTACCGATGTATTCTTTTCGGTAATCTTCCATTTCTTTCATCATGTCGATTTCTGAAACGTTTTTTTGGATTCTCTCTCCTAACTGTTGAAAATTTACATTTTCTTCTTCTTGAAGAATATTTTCGGGAAGAATATCAGAAATTCGCTTGATTTGTTTCTTTCCATACGAATTGAATAGTAATTCTAAAACGAAATAATTGAGTAATGCAATAAAAACGAGACTGATGCTTAGATAAAAGTAAAAAGAGTGAGTATCTGCAATCACTATTTGCTGTACATAATTGAAAGCCAAGGCTACTATTGTCATGGCACAAGTAAGAATACATGCTGCAAAAAGAGAAAGTCTATTGATTTTCATATCACATTTTCTGAGAAAAACGCTAGATTTACACTACTAATTTGTAGCCAATTCCTTTGAGTGTTTGGATAGAATTATCTCCTAATTTTTCCCTCAACCTTCTGATGTGTACATCTATGGTTCTCTCTCCTACGATTACATCATTTCCCCAAACTTTGTCTAAAATTTCTTCTCTTTTAAAAACTTTTTGGGTGTTAGAGGCTAGAAGATAAAGCAAATCAAATTCTTTTTTCGGGAGTAAGAAATGTTCGCCATTTTTGGTGACTTTAAAATTATCTTTATCAATCACCAAGTCGCCCAATTCTATTAATTTAGACTGTTCTGCAACTTGAGTAGTGAGTTGTAAAAGTGCATTAACTTTAGAAATAAGAACTTTTGGCTTGATAATTTTCACAATATAATCATTAGCTCCTGCATCAAAACCTGCTAACTGAGAAAACTCTTCGCTTCTGGCTGACAAGAAGACAATAAGTGTTTTTTGCAAATCCTTTATTTGACGCATTTCTTGGCACGTTTCTATCCCATCTTTTTCTGGCATCATTACATCTAGTAAGATTAAATCTGGGATAATTTCTTTGGCTTTAACGATGCCTTCATTGCCATTGTTAGCCGTAAAAACCTGATATCCTTCTTTTTCGAGGTTGTATGACAAGATTTCTAAAATATCTTGTTCATCATCTATTAAAAGAATCTTTTTTCCTTTCATCTATACATTTTAACCTCTCAAAATTAATGAAAATTTACATTGGAAACATAATTATTTAAAACTTCACAATAATTTAACATAAAAGAATTTTTGGTAAAGATTTCTTAAAACAAAATTAATTTTAGCTAAACCAGACTTGGCTGTGTTTCTTTCTTTCTTTGCGCCAAATAAGAAGTAAAAAAAATGAATTTTAGAAAAATAAGTTTAGCAGCACTATTTTTAATGGCATCGCAACAAGTGATTTTTTCTCAAGTTACTAAAACAGACTCTACAAAAACCAATTCTGAAAAAGTAATAGAAGGAATTCAATTGAGAGGCAATACCAATAAAAAATCTGAAAGCGCTATCTTAGGTGAACAAAGAAAAGCTATTGTACAGAAACAGTCTATTGGTGCAGAAGAGATTTCTAGAAAAGGAATTTCTAACCTAGAACAAGGGCTCACCAAAATCACAGGGATAAACACTGTAGAATCTAGAGGTTTATTCGTGAGAGGATTAGAAGAGAGATATAATTCACTTTTGGTAAACGGATTAGCAACTCCATCTAATAACCCATTCCAGAAAATTATTGAATTAAAACAATTTCCTACCGACATTGTAGGAAAATTTGATGTTTATAAAACCTACAATGCCAATCTTTATGGAGATTTCGCAGGAGCTACCTTTGATATTGAAACTTTAGTTCCAGAGAATTCTTTTACTAAAATGGATTTTTCGGTAGGTGTAAATTCTATAAGCACTTTTAGAAATCATTTTAAAATTAATCAAAACGCTAATAACATGTCTGGTTTCATTGGCTTAAATGCTGAAGACAGACAACTTCCTGTAGAAGTAAATGGTTACAGACCGAGTGGAGCTTACATTCCTAACACCTCATTTAAAGATACCTGGAATGTAGACAATGTAAAATCACTTCCTAATACATCCATAGGATTTACTACTTCACAAAGATTAAAATTTAAAAATGGTGGAAATTTAGGATTCCTTTTTAATCTTACTCAAGGTACTGAATATAACTACAAAGAAGGAAACGATAACACTTTTGACACTAACGGAGTTTACAAAAACAAACTTTACAAAAGAGAATACAATTATAATATCCAATCTACTGCTTTAATTGGTTTAAGCTATAAAAAAGCTGGAACTAAAGTAGATTTAAACGGTACTTTCTTACAAAACTCTTTTAACCAAATTCAAGATTATGATGGTTACAGAGATAATAAGGACCAAGATATCATGTTCTTCCGTACTAACCAGCAAGACCTTTCTAGGTTAACAGATGTACAGTTATTGGTTTCACAAAAATTAGGAGACAGACATCAGTTTAAAGCTGGTGGAAGCTGGGTAAACAACTGGTTCCAACAGCCAGACAGAAAAACTTTTTATGGTTTCAGAACGGGTGACAATCAATTATTAATGAGCTACGGTGGAAACAACTTAATCAGACAATATCTTGATTTAAGTGGAGTAAACTATTTTTCTGCAATGGCAGAGTACCAAGTAAATCTTGGCAAAAAACAAGAAGACAATTACTACCCTGTTACTATTTCTGCTGGTTATAGCGGTTTTGCAGACAGCAGAACCATGTCTTATCGTTTTATCTATTCTACAACAACTGGGGTTCAAGATATTATCAACATAGATTCTCCAGACAGCAGTTTTGCTACAGCAAATGCTAATGGAAAATTCCAATGGCAAGAAAGTGCTCAACCTAACTACAAAGCTTTCCTTTATCAGTTTGTAAATGCTGGATATGCGAATTTAAATTTCAAGCCTAATAAATCTTGGGATATTCTTGCAGGAATTAGAGCAGAAAACAACATTACCATTACCAGATATAAACTGATTACAGATAACATCAATGGTAGTTTCAGAAACATTACCAAGAATCAAAATTATTTCTTGCCTTCACTTTCTGTTAAAAAAGCGCTTAATAACAAATCTAATTTAAGACTTGCGGTAAGTAAAACGATTACAAGACCTATTCTTATCGAAACCATGCCTATAGAATATATTAACCCAGACAACAATACTATCTTGGGGAACTACAATATTCCGAATACCAGTTTTGGCAATGATTTTAAAGGTCTAGACAATAGTCAGAACTATAACTTTGACTTAAAATATGAGATTTTCCCTAAATCAAGTGAAATTTTTGCAGTTAACTTTTTCGGAAAAATCGTAGACAGAGCCATCGAAAGAAGTTTAATATCTTCTTCAAACTCTAATGGTACCACTACTACTTTCTTTAATGCTAAACAAGCAAAACTTGCAGGGTTAGAATTAGAAGGCACATTTAACTTAGGAAGAATTTCAGATAATCTAAACAGATTAAATTTTGGAGCTAATTTCACTTACATCTATTCTGATGTAGAAAAATCTGATGCTCAAAAATCTGAAACTAATTTCAGCAAAAAAAGAGGATTACAAGGTGCAGCTCCGTGGATGCTGAATGTAGATTTAAAATATGATTTCAAAAATTCTAATAACTTAAAGAGAACCGCTTCTTTGGTTTACAATACTTCTGCTAAGAAAATCTATGCAGTAGGTTTCGGAGGATTAGACCATGTTTATGAACAACCTTTCCATCAGTTAGATTTCATATTCCAATCTGAACTTTCTAAAAAAGTAGATGTGAAATTCGGAGTTTATAATATCCTTAACCAAACATACAAACTAAAAATGGGCGACGAAAGCACCATTAATATCTCAACTCCAAACTTATTGTTAGAAGACTATAAAAAAGGAATTTCTTACAACTTAAGTTTCGGAATTAAATTTTAATAAATAAGTAAAAATAAAAATTATCAATTAATATGAAAAAGAACATTTTCAAATTATTAGCTTTAGCTACAGTTTTCACCGTATCATTACAATCTTGTACTGTAGAAATCAGAGAAGATGCAGACAAACCTACTACAGATGGTTCTGGAACTACTACTGGTTCTGTAATGTCTGGTTCTGGAACACTTTCTGGAACAATTACTAAAGACTTGACCATCAAAAAAGGAACTTATTATATAGACGGACTAGTAAGAGTAACTGACGGAGTAAAACTTACTATAGAACCAGGAGCTACTTTTTATGCTAAAACTACTACAACCAGTGGTTTAATCATCTTAAAAGGTGCAAAAGCATATATGGAAGGTACTGCTACTGAACCTATCGTTTTTACTACAGAATCTAAAAAACCAGGAGATTGGTGTGGTATCACAATCTACGGTGATGCTCCTATCAAAGCTAACGGAGGTGGTTCTACTGCAACTTCTGAAGATGGATTAAATCAAATCTATGGTGGTACTGATGTAGGCTCTAACTCAGGAGTATACAGATATATAAGAGTAGAATATGGTGGTAAAAAAATTGGAGACGGAACTTCAGAATTTAACAATATTACTTTCTATGCGGTAGGTTCTGGTACTATTGTAGAAAACATAGTTTCTTACAAAGGTACAGATGACGGTGTAGAATTTTTTGGAGGAACTGTTTCTGCTAAAAACTTCATTTCTTACGGAAATTTTGATGATTCTTACGACTGGCAAGACGGTTGGTACGGACAAGACAACAGCAATTGGTTCGCTTACCAAACAGGAACAGGTAACTTCGGTATGGAAATAGAATCTTCTAACAATGCAGATGCAAACTTCCCTAAAGTAGCTGGTATTACATTAATTAGAGCGGCAGGTACTAATCCAGAAGTTGCTGGTTCTTCTGAAATCTCAGCAATTCAATTTAAAAAACATGGAAATGGTAAATTTTCAAATGTTTACATGGAAGGTTACAAAAACACTGGTGGAAAACAAGCATATCCTGTTCTTATCCAAGATTCACCAACGGATGTAAGCCAAGTAATCGCTGGAAAAATTGCTGTAACTCCAATTAATGTTGTAGATTCAGACAACGCTGGAGTATGGGGTTATTCTGGATTCACTTCTACTGCTCCAAAAACAATTACCAATTCTGCGGTAACTAAAGTTTCTATCACTGGTGGAAACTGGTCAACTGTAGAAGGTGTAGATTTAACTACTCTTTTAAAATAATGAGCTAATGTAAATCAAGTTCATATACAAATAAAAACGCCCCGAAGAATTTCGGGGCGTTTTTTATTTAATTTTTTTAAATGTAAAATCGTAAATTAAGACTCCTCATCTTCATATTGCTCCAGATAATAAGCAAAACTAAAATCTTCTACCTCATCTTCGGCATCTTCTAAAGTGGTCAATAAATCTTCGAAAATTTCTAATTGCTCTACACTCATATTGACAAACTCTAGATGAAGTGGCGTTTCTAATTCGCCTGTAATCACATCAAAAAGCGCATCGAGATTATCCCCAAAATGCTCTGGTAAAGGTAATTTTTCTTTCAGTTGAGTATAAAAATCCTCATAATCACCAATTTCTAAAAAATCTATATATACTTCCATAATTTTATTTCAAGTTTCAAAGTTAGTAAACATCTCGCTTACAGCATCCAACTATCGGCAAATTTATTTTTCCTCGAAACTTCTGTAATGATCAAACGTCACGAAAACCAACCCATCATTAGAAAAAACTACTCTATCTGCATTTCTATTGCCACAATTATAATTAAGATCTGCTTCGTAATATTTTCGTCCAGATTTTGTTGGGAGAGATTTTTGTCGGTTTGTCCAAATATCACCACCAATAGCTTTTCCGGGAGCAACTTCGCAAAGATTTCCTCTGCTTGGAACCCAACCCATAGATTTTGCTTCGGATTTTGTGATATAATAATCGGGTAATTCTCCGTGTTGTTTCAGATATTTTACCACCAATTCATCATTGGTTAATTCATTAATATTATTTCTTGAAGAATTTTCATAAGAATAAGAATTGTTGTGATTCTGATTGTCAGATTTTTGGTAAGAAATTTCTGTATTTTTTGTATTGTTTTTCTTCTCAATTTTATAATTATTGAAAAGGTACATTAGAAGCATTCCAAGTGCAAATGCAATAATTATATAAAAAAGTGACTTTTTATTATCCATGTTTTTTTGATTCTATCTCTTTAATTTTCCAACTTAATCTCTCCATTCTTCCGGAATATCACAAACCGGAATTGGATTCATTTTATGTTGCGCAGCTTTGTGCATTTTGCTGAAAATTTTGAAAACTTCTAAATCTCTTCCAGAGTATTCTGCTTCGGTTTTTGTTCCCCATTCTTTTTGGATTTTTTCCAATTCAGGATAGGTGGCGCCGATTTGTTGTTCATCTGTTCTATCCACATCCCAAAGTCCATCTGTAGGAATCGCATTTTTGATGGATTCTGGCAAATCTAAAGCTCTTGCCAAAGCATATACTTCAGTTTTGTACAAATCTGCAATCGGCGAAACATCTACTCCACCATCGCCATATTTGGTATAAAAACCAATCCCGAAATCTTCCACTTTGTTCCCAGTTCCACAAACTAAAAGTCCGTTGATTTGTCCGTAATAATACAGCGTCAGCATTCTCAATCTGCTTCTGGTATTGGCAAAAGCCAATTTTTCAGCAGGAAACTCCTGGTCTTTTACTTCAAAAGTTTTATATAACGCTTCGAAAGGTTCATTTAAATCTACCGAAAATCCTTCCACATTAGGAAATTGAGTTTTTAGAAAATCTATATGTTCCAAAGCACGAGAAGCTTGGTCTGTTTTTTGACGAATCGGCATTTCTAAAGCTAGAACCTTCAAGCCTGTCATCGCGCAAAGCGTAGAAACCACACCAGAATCTACCCCTCCTGAAACTCCTATTACATAACCTTTTGCTCCTGCTTTTTCTGCATAATCTTTTAGCCAAGAAACTATTCTTTCAATTATTTTTTCTGATTGCATGTATTTCAATTTTTACTGTTTTAAAAATTTTCTTTCTTTAATTCATACCAATAACACTCTGCACCATCCAGCTCATCTACAAACTTTTCTTTTTCTTCGAAACCCAATTTTCTTAAAGTATGGATAGAAGCGTCATTTCCAGAATGAGCATGAGCACAAATTTCATCTAAATTCAAGTCGTTAAAACCATATGCTATAAATGCTTTTGCAGCTTCTGTAGCATAACCTTTACCCCAATATTCTGGTAAAAATCGATAGCCCAAATCATACACATTTTTAATTCCGTTGATTTCTTCTGTTAAAAATTTCAATCCACTCCATCCAATTAGTAAATTGCTGGCTTTTTCTATCACTCCATACCTTCCGATTCCGTTCTCTGCATATTGCTTTTGAATCATCTTAATAACCTCTACAGATTGTTCTATTTGACTCAATGGCGCGATGCCTATATATTTCATTACCTCTGCATTAGAATCTAATAAAAACAGACGTTCTGCATCATCTAAATTCAGCGGTCTTAAAATCAATCTTTCTGTTTCTAAAAATTCTACCATCCTTTTATTTTTTACTATTTTTGCGAAACTAATTTTTTGTAAAAATAATTAAATTTTTACCGAACCAACTGATGAGTTTGGTCAAATGTTTTAACCAATGAAAAAATATATAGCATATTCTCTTCTTTGCAGCTTCTTATTAATTCTTTTTTCTTGTAATAAAGAAGCAGAAAAACGCTGGAAAGTAGAAATCAAAAACACTGAACCTGTAAAAGTTATTGATATTTCTTCTGCTTTTTACAATGACAAAATTCCGTTTCAGAATTTCAAAAAAGATTTTGGTTTTTTCTTAGCGCCACAAGTTTCAGATGCTACTTACGAAAAAAAACGTGCAGACACCATCGAAAAAAGAATATATAAAGACGCCTTAAATAAAAATAATCTAGCGAATTTAGAAAAACAATTGGCTACACTTTTTGCTCATATAAAATACTATTTCCCTGAATTTCAAAACCCACAAGTTTACGTATTCTCTTCGGCTACAGAATTGTATGAAGAACCTATTTTGTATGTCCCAAATGAAGGTGTACTTTTCATAGATTTATCTGCATTTTTAGGAGAAAAATCTGAGTTTTATGAAGGGATAGATGTTTACATGAGAAAAGAAATGACGCCTCAAAATGTTTTGCCAAAAGTAGCAGAAACCATAGCTGCAGATTATGTTCCTGCAACTCCAGACCATAATAAATTTTTGGATAAAATCATCAATTTTGGAAAGTTAATGACCTTACAAGACGCTTTTCTTCCTGAAACGATGGATCAATTCAAAATGCATTATTCTAAAGACCAACAATCTTGGGCGATTTCAAATGAAGAAAATATTTGGAATTATTTTGTAGAAAATGATTTGCTTTTCAGCGATGACAATAGATTAGATGAAAGATTTTTGGCAAAAGCACCTTTTTCTAAATTTTACACCGAAGTAGACCCAAAATCTTCTCCTAGAGTAGGTGCTTTTATCGGTTGGCAAATTTGCAGACAATATTTAGAAAACAATCCAGCGGTAACTTTGCAAAAATTCCTACATTTACCTGCAACAGAGATTTTTAACAAAAGTAATTATAAACCTAAAAATTAATTCGTGAAATCGAAAATTTGTTGAGTTGTAAAATCGTTTTTTTAGATTTCAACTTTGCAATTTTACGATTTTACAACTTTACGAAAATGAGACAAACACAGATAACAATTAACGTAGAATTAGACGAAAATCACGTTCCAGAAAAAATGACTTGGAATGCTCAAGATGGTGGTGTCGAAAATCAAGAAACCAAAGCCACCATGATTTCAGTTTGGGACGAAAAGGCGATGGAAGCATTACGTATCGATTTATGGACTAAAGATATGCCTGTAGATCAAATGAAAATGTTCCTACATCAGATTTTCGTTTCTCTAGGACACACCTACCAAAGAGCAACTGGCGAAGATGATGTAGCCGAAAAAATTCAAGAATTTGCGGAAGATTTCGCTTTTATGAGTAAGATAAAATAATTAGTTCAAAATGAAATTCAATACCAAAGTAATACATGGTGGTCAACACCACGAAAAAGTAACAGGTTCTGTAAATGTTCCTGTATTTCTCACTTCTACCTTTGCACAATCTTCACCTGGTCAGCATTCTGGTTACGAATATTCTAGAGCGGCAAATCCTACCAGACAAGCGTTAGAAGACGCACTGGCTTCTATAGAAAATGGAGCTCGAGGTTTAGCTTTTGGTTCTGGTTTAGCAGCCATTGACTGCGTTTTGAAATTGTTGAACCCTGGAGACGAAATCATCGCTGTAGACGATTTATACGGTGGAAGCTACAGAATGTTTATCAGACTTTTTGAGAAATATCAACTGAAATTTCACTTTGTAAATCTTGAGAATCCTGAAAATATTCTTCCATTAATTAACGAAAAAACCAAATTGGTTTGGCTAGAAACTCCAACCAATCCATTAATGAAATTGGTTGACATTCAAAAAGTTGCAGAACTTATCAAAGGAAAAGATATTCTTTTAGCGGTTGATAATACTTTCGCAACGCCTTATATTCAGACGCCTTTAGATTTAGGTGCAGATATTGTGATGCACTCTGCTACCAAATATTTAGGTGGACATTCTGATGTCATTGCAGGAGCGTTAATTGCTAAAACACCAGAATTAGGAGAAAAATTACATTTCATTCAGTTTGCAAGTGGCGGAATTTTAGGACCTCACGACTCTTATTTGGTTTTGAGAGGTATTAAAACTTTGGCTTTAAGAGTTCAGAGACATTCTGAAAACGGACAAAAAATTGCTGAATATTTACAAAATCATCCAAAAGTGGACAAAGTCTTTTATCCTAATTTAGCGAACAATCCTAAGTTAGAATTGGCAAAAAAACAAATGAAAACTTTCGGAGGAATGATTTCTTTCACCTTTAAATCTGGCAAAAAAGAAGATTCTATCAAATTTTTAGAAAAATTAAAGGTGTTTACTTTGGCAGAAAGCTTAGGCGGTGTAGAATCTTTAGCGAACCATCCTGCTTTAATGACTCACGCTTCTATTCCTGCAGAAAAACGTGCAGAATTAGGCATTACCGATGATTTGGTAAGACTTAGCTGCGGTATCGAAGATGCCGAAGATTTAATCGCTGATTTAGAACAAGCTTTTAACTAAAAATCTATGTTGACGAGAAAAACCATCTTAGAAGATTTACCTCAACTGTCGAATTTATTTGACCAATACAGAACTTGGTATCATAAGGAAAGTGATATTGAAGGTGCTAAAAATTTTCTAAAAGAAAGATTAAAAAACCAAGATTCTGAAATTTTTGTAGCAGAAGAAAACGGAATTTTGACTGGTTTTTCTCAATTATACCCATTGTTTTCTTCTACAAGAATGAAAAGATATTGGCTTTTGAATGATTTATTCGTCAACGAAAATCACAGAGGGAAAGGTCATTCTAAAGCATTAATAGAAAGAGCAAAAGAATTATGTATCGCAACAAACGCTTGCGGAATTCTTTTAGAAACCGATAAAACCAACGAAATTGGCAACCAACTTTATCCAAGTTGTGGTTTTGAGCATTATAATCACGCCAATTTTTATGAGTGGACCAATCCATCTTAACCAAAATTAAAACTTAGTTATGACTGAATTTCAAAAATATATTCAAAGATATTTAGACCAAATTCCAACAGAAAATTGGTTGGAAGAAATGATTAATTCTGGGGCAGACACAATTCAGATTTTTTCTGGTTTAAACAATGAAAAATCACTTTTTGCATACGCAGAAGGAAAATGGACGCTCAAGGAATTACTTCTTCATTTAATAGACACCGAAAAAATTTTCCAATACAGAGCACTTCGTTTTGCCAGAAAAGACCAAACCGAATTGTCTGGTTTTGATGAAAATCTTTTTGTAGAGAATTCTTTTGCTAACGATAGAACTTTGGTAAGTTTGTTAGAAGAGTTCAGAATTGTGAGACAAACGTCTATCATTTTCTTCGAAAATTTACAAAATGTAGCACTTACCAACACGGGGAAAGCTAATGGAAACGAAATTTCTGTAGAAACCATCGGAAGATTAATCGTGGGACACAATTTCCATCATTTAAAAATAATTGAGGAAAGATATTTACCGAATTTATAATATATAAATCATGGAAAAGGCATTAGAAATATTAAAAAACGGAGGCGTTATACTCTATCCTACAGATACGATTTGGGGAATTGGTTGTGATGCAACCAATGTAGAAGCCATCAACAAAATTTTTGAAATCAAAAAGCGTGAGAAAACCAAATCCATGATAATTTTGGTGGAAAACGAACGCAGATTACAAGATTTAGTAGACGTTCCAGAAATGGCTTGGCAAATTATTGATTTGTCTGAAAAACCTGTCACCATCGTTTATGAAAATCCTAAAAATCTACCGAAAGAAATTTTGGCAGAAGACGGAAGCATAGGCATTAGACTGGTGAAAGATGATTTTTGCAAAAAATTGATTTCTAAACTCAATAAACCTTTGGTTTCTACTTCTGCCAATTTTAGCGGAGACAAATCACCATTGAAATTCTCTGACATTTCGCAAGAACTCATTGATGCGGTAGATTATGCAGTAGAAGAAAACAGAGAAAGCGTTTCTAAATATTCTGGTTCTTCAGTGATAAAAGTTTGGAGCGATGGAAGAGTGAAAGTTTTAAGGGAATAATTAAGGTTTTATCAATTTTATAATTAATCTTATCTTTGCAAAAAATTAATTTCTCGCAGATTTAGCAGAAACCGCAGATTAAACCTGCAAAATCGGCTCAATCTGCGAGAGTTTTTATACAAAAATGAAAATCAATTTAACCCAAAATAAAAATTTCAAACTTTTTAAAATCATTTCTAAAGTCGCACAAGAAAACAACCAAACGGTCTATATTGTTGGCGGTTACGTTCGTGATTTATTGATGCAAAGAAAAGCACCAACAGACATCGATTTTGTAACCGAACAAAGCGGAATAGAACTCGCAAAAGCGGTAGGAAAAGAACTCGGAGATTTGAAAGTTTCTGTGTTCAAAACTTACGGAACTGCGATGATTAAATACCAAGACTTGGATTTAGAATTTGTAGGTGCCAGAAAAGAAAGCTATTCCGAAGATTCTAGAAAACCGGCGGTAGAAACAGGAACTTTGGAAGACGACCAAAAACGCAGAGATTTTACCGTAAATGCATTGGCAATTTCTCTCAATGCAGAAAATTTTGGAGAACTGATTGATCCTTTTAACGGAAGAGAAGATATGCAGAACAAAATTCTGCGAACGCCTCTAGAACCAGCTCAAACGTATTCAGACGACCCGCTCAGAATGATGAGAGCCATTAGATTTGCATCGGTTTTACATTTTAATATTGAAGAAAATTCCCTAGAAGCCATCAAACAAGAAGCAGAACGCATCAAAATTGTTTCGATGGAACGCATTATGGTGGAATTCAACAAAATTATGTTAAGCGAAAAACCTTCGGTTGGTTTAAAATTGATGGAAGAAACCACCCTTTTAGAAAAAATTATTCCTGAATTAACTTCACTCAGAGGAATAGAAGAAGTGGAAGGACAATCGCACAAAGATAATTTTTGGCACACTTTGGAAGTAGTAGACAATATCTCTAAAAACACTGATAATCTTTGGTTAAGATGGGCTGCTTTATTGCACGACATCGGAAAAGCACCGACTAAAAAATTTGTAGAAAAAGTAGGTTGGACTTTCCACGGACACGAATTTCTAGGTTCTAAAATGGTGAAAAACCTTTTCACGAGATTAAAATTACCATTAGGACATGATATGAAATATGTGCAGAAAATGGTAAAACTTTCATCCAGACCTATAGCTTTGATTGACGATGGAACTTCTGATTCTGCCTTGAGAAGATTGCTTTTTGATGCTGGTGAAGATTTAGAAGATCTGTTTACGCTTTGTAAAGCAGACATCACTACTAAAAACGCTTCAAAACAAGAAAAATTCAAGAAAAATTTTGAATATGTAGCGAAGAAAATAAAGGAAGTGGAAGAAAAAGACCACGTTAGAAATTTTCAACCACCCATTTCTGGAGAAGAAATTATGGAAATGTTCCTGTTGAAACCTGGTCGTGAAATTGGAATTTTGAAAGAAAAAGTAAAAGAGGCCATTTTAGAGGGCATCATTGCAAATGATAAAGACGAAGCCAGAAATTTCATCATTAAAGAAGCGAAACTTTTAGGATTAGAAATGAATTAAAAAAATATCCCTCAAAAATTTGAGGGATTTTATTTTAGTCTGATATTTTGTCTAAATAATCAAAATTTCTAACCGCTTCTAGCGTTTTATCAATTTCGGTGTCATTAATAGAATCAGAGATAAACCACGTTTCGTAACCACTTGGCGGAAGATAAATTCCCTGAGCCAACAATTGGTGGAAGAAATTATTGAAAAGTGAATGGTTAGAATCTGCAGCTTCCTCAAAATTTGAAACCCTATTCGTATGGAAGAAAATACTCATCATACTTCCTTTTCTGTTGATTTTATGGGCAATTCCTTTTTCATTAAGAATTTTACCAATTTCAAAATCTAGCGTTTCTGTGGCCTTATTTAGCTTTTCGTAAAAATTAGGATTGTTTTTGATGAGTTGAAGCGTAGTTAAACCCGCTCTCATTGCTAGAGGATTTCCACTGAGCGTTCCTGCTTGATAAACATCTCCTCTTGGCGAAAGTTTATTCATAATTTCGTTTCTTGCAGCAAAAGCTCCAACTGGCATTCCACCACCAATTACTTTTCCGTAAGTCACGATATCTGCTTTTACATTGTACAATTCTTGCGCGCCACCAAAAGCCAAACGGAAACCTGTCATTACTTCATCAAAAATCAATAAAGCACCGTTTTCATCACAAACTTTTCTTAGATTTTGAAGAAAATTATTTTCTGGCAAAACACAACCCATGTTTCCAGCAACCGGTTCTACAATAATCGCAGCAATTTCACCTTGATTATGACGGAACAAATCCTGTACTTGTTCTATATCATTGTATTTTGCTAAAAGTGTGTCTTTTGCAGTTCCAGAAGTTACGCCTGGAGAATTAGGATTCCCGAAAGTTGCCGCTCCACTTCCTGCTTTAATCAAAAATGAATCTGAATGACCATGATAGCAACCTTCAAATTTGATAATTTTTTCTCTTCCTGTATAACCTCTTGCTAAACGAATTGCGCTCATACAAGCTTCCGTACCCGAAGAAACCATTCTGATTTGGTCAATATTCGGAACATTTTCGATGATGAATTTTGCAATTTGTGTTTCTAATTCCGTAGGCGCACCAAAAGAAAAACCTTTTTCTGCTTGTAATTTCACCGCTTCTACTACCTCATCATGAGCGTGACCTACAATTGCCGGCCCCCAAGAATTAATGTAATCTACATATGTTCTATTATCTTCATCCGTTAAATAAGCACCTTTCGCAGATTTCAAAAAAACAGGAACTCCTCCTACAGATTTGAAAGCACGAACTGGCGAATTAACACCTCCTGGAATATATTTGTACGCTTCTTCGAAGAGAGCTGAACTTCTTTGGTATAACATTTTTTGAAAGTTATGATTTATAAATTATGAGTTAAATAATATTATCTAGGTTTTCTATTTTTAAGATAAATAAGTTGACCTTCTTTTACTTTATCTCCATATTCCATGCGATTTCTGTCATAAAGTTTATCGAGTCTTATTGCAAATTTCTGAGCGATAGAATACATATTATCTCCTTTTTCGGCACGATATGTTTCCACACTTCCTACAGAATTTTTCTTTTCGAGGAAGAGAATTTGTCCTTCTTTTAAAGTCTGAGAAGAAAGCTCGTTCCATTTCATTAATTTAGAAGTAGATACTCCGTATTTTTTAGAAATATCATGCAAACTAACTTCTGATGCATCATCATAATCTGGTTCAACTGGAATCACGATGTATTTCAAAGCTTCATTAGGATGTGCTTTCATCAAAACCGACAATAAAACTTCTTCTTTAGTCAATTTTACAGGTTCTGGAGCATCTATTACCACTTTTGGAGCTTCTTCTTTTGTAGGACTTGGCAAATTTTTCGCTAAAAACTCTTTATCATTCGCCAAATCAGGATACAATGCCAAAAGCTTTTCAGTGACTTGTTCTTTTTTGATATAATCAAATTCAAAAAGTTTATATTTCTGAATTTTATCAATCAAAATATAAGCATATCTAGGATTGGTCGCATAACCCGCTTTTTTCAAACCATGGGCCCAACCGTTATAATCTTTAGGATCTAAAAGAAATAAATTTTTGTAAAAAGGACGATTTACCAAGAACAAAGAATGATCTCTGTATGATTCTCTAGGATCTTCATATACTCTGAAACATTCATTAGGAGCATCATCAGTATGACTCATGGTTTTTCCCATCCAGTTTTCTTTACACTTAATCCCAAAGTGATTTTTCCCTTCTTGTGCCAATCTAGACTGGCCACCACCTGTTTCTAAAAGTCCTTGCGCCAAAGTAATAGAAGCTGGAATATTGTATAATTCCATTTCTTCTACAGCATATTGTGCAAATCGCTGAATGTACTGGTCTTCTGTTTTCCAAGTTTGGGCTTGGTAACTATTTGCAATAATTAATATGAATACTGAAAAAAATTTCTTCATTAACTTTCTATTATGATTGTAGGTCTATTTTTCTTTTTCAACATTTCGTTTGCGCCTTTTATTCCTTGCAAACCTCCTGTATGAAAAGCTAAAATCTTGCTATCTTCTGGGAAATAATCTTCTTCTATGAGTTCAAAAATCGTCCTGAGCATTTTCCCAGTGTAAACAGGCTCTAAAATAATGCCAAAATCTTGATAAAATTTATTTATAAAACGAATATTTTCGTCTGTTATTTTGCCAAAACCGCCATCAGAAGCATCAAAAATGGTGAAATTTTGTCTTTTAGAAAAATTTAAAATCCTTTTTTCTAAAGATTCATCTTTTACCGCTTTGAAACCTAACACTTTTTGATGTTCTTTAGCAAATTTAGAAATTCCTGAAATGGTTCCTCCTGTTCCTATAGCACTGCAAAGATAGCCAAAATCTTGAGTTTCTTCATTGAGCATAAACTGAATTCCCTCCACCGCATTTTCATTGGTTCCTCCTTCTGGAACCACCAAACTGTTAGGAAATTCTTCTTGAAGGTTTTTCATCAAAGTTTCCTTGTCTCTATAAGCTTCTCTAGTCACAAATCTGAAAGTCATTCCGTTTTTGTGCGCTAAAGAAAGAGTGGGATTTTCTTGCCAAGAGTTTTCTAATTCATCTCCTCTGATAATTCCTAGAGTTTCGATGCCAAATTCTTTTCCCAAAGCTGCCGCTGCTGCAATATGATTAGAAAAGGCACCTCCGAAAGTGATGATTTTTCTTTCTGAAACTTCTTTTTCTAAATATTTTTTGACATTGTAAAACATTTTCCAATATTTATTTCCTGAAATTTCGGGATGGGTAAGGTCTTCTCTTTTGATGAAAAGTCTTACTTTTTTTCCGATAGGAATTTCTATAATTGAAATTTTATGCTCGGGTAAATTCATGTTTTTATGTTTTCATTAAAAATCACACTCTGTACTTCCAAAAGCTCCAAATTTTTCTGATTTCGAGGTAGTTTAAATCTTCTTCCATAGCGTAAGCTTCTCTTTCTAAACTGATATTTCGGTAAGCCAAATGTTTGTCTTTTAACTTAAAACACCAATAGTAATATTCTACTACATACCATAAATAAAAGAAAATAATGAGGAGTTCTAATTGCTGACGAATGTGTATTTTTTCATGATTAATGAGTATTTTATTTTCCTTAAACGCAGATTCACGAAGAAAAATGAACGGAAAAATGGTAATTCCGTTGATTCTAGTCTTTCGGAGAAGGCGTAAACTGAAAATAATCATAGAACAAAGATAAGAAAAGTTAAAAGGAGCAATTAACACAATGATTTAAAATTATGATTGAATTTTTTGTAATTTTATGGAATGAAATTTGATAAAGAATTAGTAGAAGGCGAAGATTTTTATTATAATGAATTAGGTTACAAAGTTTTCACCGAAAGATACCACTTAAGACGCGGTTACTGCTGTAAAAGTGGTTGCAAGCATTGTCCTTATGGTTATGATAAAAAGACTGATTCTTTTAAAAAAATTGAGAAAAAACCACATAAATCATAAAAAATGAAAAAATATTTTTTCCTTTTGTTAGCTTCAGCAGCACTTTTTGTTACGTCTTGTTCACCATTTAATGTGAGAACAGATTATGCTGAAACTGCCAATTTTAGTTCTTATAAAACGTATCAGTTTAGAGTAGATGATTTAAAACTGAATGATTTAGACAAAGACCGTGTTTTAAACGAAGTAGCTAAAAACCTACAAATGAAAGGTTTATCAGCATCTCAAACTCCTGATTTAGTTGTAAACTTGAAAGCTTCTCATAAAAAAGTAGAAAATACCAGAATTGAGCCTAGTTTCGGAATGTACGGTTGGGGAAGACCTTTTGGATGGGGAGTTGGAATGAGCAGAGCTTGGACTACCGACTACAACAGAGGAAGTTTGATTATTGACATCGTAGATGCTAAAACTGGAAAATTAGTTTGGCAAGGTGTAGGAAGCGGAATCAATGTAGATTCTCCTAAATCTAAACAAAAACAAATTCCAGCGATTGTAGCAGAGATTATGGCCAATTATCCGCCTGTGAAAAAATAAAAATCCTTTTCACTTTAATATTATTGTTCAAAAACCTACGGCGCGAGCAAAGCTCGCACCGTAGGTTTTTTCTTACTTTAAAACAAAAAAATCGGGAAGTCTTCCCGATTTTATAATATAGTATTAGATGAAAATCTATTATTTTTCTAAAACTTCTGTAATAGGATTTCCTATGTTCCCACTTGGATTTTCAACTTTCAGCATTTGAGCTAGAGTTGGCGCAATATCTGTCATGTGATATGGTTTTGCACTTTGTCCATTTTTAACTTTCCAACCCATAAAAATTAATGGAATGTGGGCATCGTATGAATTCCAAACGCTATGAGTAGTTCCTCTTTTAGCATAAGTCGGCAACATGCTGTCATGCGTAATGATTTGAATATCACCACTTCTTTGCCAGTTATAACCATTAATAATTCTGGTTTTAATTGGTTCTGGAATTGCTGCTTCTGCTACTTCTTCTAAATCTACAGCGTACAATACTCTTTTATCTTTATTCAGCAAACCAAGAATGGTTTTCTTTACCTCATCTGTTTCTAATCCTTTTTCCTTGATAACATTTTGATTAAGATAAACTTGGTAATTATCAATTCCTAAAATCAATTTACTTCCTGCATATTTTTTTTCAAGTTCTTCACTAATACTTTTTTCTAAACCTTCATCAAAGAAACCTGTTGCCATTTTATTGGCTTGCATATAACCTTCTGAATGCGCAGCACCGTGATCAGCAGACAAGAATACTAAATAGTTTCCTTTTCCTACTTTTTTATCTAATTGCTGGAAAAATGCTTCTAAATCCTTGTCTAATCTTAAATAAGTGTCTTCTATTTCTATAGAATTTGGCCCAAAAGCATGACCTACATAATCTGTAGAAGCGATATTAATTGTTAAGAAATCTGTAATTTGGTCTTCACCCATTCCGTAACCATTGATAGAAGCTTCTGCCATTTTTAGGGTTAAAGAATTCCCAAAAGGCGTTGTTCTAATCACTCCTTTTTTAGCATCATAATCTTTTGCTAAATTTTCATAAGGAAAAGTAGGTGTTTTAGCACTTCCTAAAAGGCTTTCCCAAGCTACATTATCTGCCGTACTTTCGAAATATTCTGAAATAGGAAGTAATGTTTTCCAACCATTTGCAACTAGTTTTTTACCGTTTTCTTCTTTGTTAAATTCATTCAACCACTGTGGCAATTCTTTCAAATAATAATCAGAAGTAATGAAATTCCCTGTGGTTTCATCAAACCAAAAAGCCGCAGTAGGATTATGACCCGCTGGTAAAATAGAAGCTCTGTCTTTTAATGAAACGCCAACTACTTTTGAACGGAAGTTAGTTGCAATTCCTAACTGGTCTGTAATGGTAGTACTCCAAAGATTTCTAGGAGAATGCTGACCTATTTTTTTAGCTTCTGTTCCTACAGCATTTACCGTTTCATCTGTAGTACAGTAAACATTTTTGCCCGTTTCTTTATCGGTCCAGTCGTTTCCCGCAATTCCGTGAATTGATGGTACAGAACCTGTATAAATAGAGGTATGACCTAATGCAGTAACCGTAGGAATATAATCAATCATCACATTATTAAAACTGTAGCCTTCATTTAATAATCTTTTGAAACCACCGTTTCCATATTTTGCTTGATATTTATACAAGAAATCCCAACGCATCTGGTCTACCACAATTCCTACCACCAATTTTGGTCTTTCTACTCCATCATTGTATTGAGTATTTTTATTTTTTTGTGCATCTACAGATAACAAAGCCAATGTTACTAATGCAAGAGTGCTAATTTTTCTAAGCATTTTTCTAGAAATTTTAATTTAGGCAAATTTAAAGGTTTTTATGATAGCCGAAGTTTAATTTTACATTAAAAATTAAACCCTGTCACCTAACAAAAAACGCACCTAAAAGATGCGTTTTATTTATTTTATAAAAGGAGTTTTTTAGAATTTTAAATCTCCGTTTACTTCTCTTACCGCTGCTGCTGCAGTTGCAAACTTTTCTTTTTCTGCTTCAGTCAATTCGATTTCTACGATTTTTTCTACTCCATTTTTTCCGATAATCGCAGGAACACCTAAACAAATATCAGACTGACCGTATTCTCCGTCTAACATAAGTGAACAAGGAATCATTTTCTTTTGGTCACATGCAATTGCCTGAACCATTACAGAAACTGCTGCACCTGGTGCATACCAAGCTGAAGTTCCTAATAATTTAGTTAATGTAGCTCCACCTACTTTAGTTTCTTCTACTACATACGCTTGTTGTTCTTCTGACAAGAAAGAAGTTACAGGAACACCGTTTCTAGTTGCTTTAGATAATAAAGGAAGCATACCAGTATCTGAGTGTGCTGCAATTACCATTCCGTCTACATCAGAAATTGGAGCTTCTAAAGCTTCTGCTAATCTATATTTGAAACGTGCTGAGTCTAGAGCACCTCCCATTCCAATGATTTTATTTTTTGGTAAACCAGAAGTTTTGTGAACTAAGTAAGCCATAGTATCCATAGGGTTAGAAACCACGATGATGGTTACATTAGGAGAATATTTTACTAAGTTAGCAGTTACATCTTTTACAATTCCTGCATTGATACCGATTAACTCTTCTCTAGTCATTCCAGGTTTTCTAGGAATACCAGAAGTGATTACCGCTACATCTGAACCAGCAGTTTTACTATAATCACCAGTAGTTCCCGTAATTTTAGTATCAAAACCATTCAAAGAAGCAGTCTGCATTAAATCCATTGCTTTACCTTCAGCAAAACCTTCTTTAATGTCTACTAAAACTACTTCTGAACAGAAGTTTTTCATGGCGATATATTCTGCGCAAGATGCACCTACAGCTCCTGCTCCAACTACAGTTACTTTCATTTTTTTTATTTTTTTAAAGTTTAAAATTAAGTTGCTCAAATTTAATGATTATTTGAGGATTAGACAATTTTCTTGATATGAATTACATCCTAATTTTAAAATTTTTCAATCGTGTAAATAGATGTAAAAATTACCATAAATCAAGGACAAAAACAGAGACATTGCTTACCTTTGTTTTAAATTTTGAAGGATGGAAAATTTTTTGAAGCATTTACAAGACGGATATTCTAACAGAAAATATGATTTAGATAAAAAGAAAATCGAAACCTTTATCGATGATTTTTTCAGATTCGTATTTTTCCTAGAGCTTCAAAGATGTGCTTCAGAAAATGAAATCGCCCATCGATTACAACAATTTAAAATAGATTTTATCAAGATTCTGTATTCTGTTTTTGATGACAAAGAAAAAGCCATAGAATGTGGAGAGTATTTTTTTACCAAATTCCCAGAAATCTATAAAACTTTAGAACAAGACGCTGCATTTGCCCTAGAAAATGACCCTGCTGCAACCTCTGTAGAAGAAGTTACTTTTTCCTATCCTGGTTTTTATACGATTGCAATTTACAGATTGGCTCATGAATTGCAACTCAAAAAAATTCCGTTGATTCCTAGAATTTGGACAGAGTTGGCGCACAGCAAAACAGGAATAGACATTCATCCTGGTGCTACCATTGGTTCGCCATTTTTTATCGATCATGGTACGGGAATTGTAATAGGTGAAACCTCAGAAATTGGAAATGGTGTCAAAATTTATCAAGGAGTTACTTTGGGAGCGCTTTCTGTTTCTAAAGAAATTGCCAATACCAAGAGACATCCTACCATAGAAAACGGTGTGGTTATTTATGCGAATGCTACCATTTTAGGAGGAGAAACCGTGATTGGCGAGAACAGCATCATCGGTGGTAACGTTTGGATTACAGACAGCCTACCGAAAAATTCGGTGGTTTTTCACAAAGGTCAAGTGACGGTTAGAAATAAATTTCCGGGTAATGAACCGATAAATTATTTTATCTAGTGATGGATGATGGATGCTAGATGATGGAAGTTTAATGTGAAATAAAAACTGAACTTAATTAAAATTACGAAACTTGCTGCCCGACTTGAACGGAGCTCTTTTTAAAATTTTTTTGGTTCTCTCCTTTAGGAGAGTTAGTGAGGAAAAAATTTAAAAAAAGCGGGAGTGGAAGGCGGAAAAGCTGCCCAAATAAATAATATTTAAAATTTAAAAAATATGAAAGTTAATAATGTACTAGAAGTGATTGGCAACACTCCTTTGATAAAGTTAAATAAGATTTTCGGGAGTGATGTAGAAGTGTGGATGAAACTAGAACGCCACAATCCTGGTGGAAGCATAAAAGACAGAATTGCTCTTGCGATGATAGAAACGGCGGAAAAAGAAGGAAAAATTAATAAAGACACCTTGATTATAGAACCTACTTCGGGAAACACAGGTGTAGGTTTGGCAATGGTTTGTGCGGTAAAAGGCTATAAATTAGTGCTGGTAATGCCAGAATCTATGTCTGTAGAACGTAGAAAACTCATGTCTGCGTATGGCGCTGAATTTGTTTTAACACCTAGAGAATTAGGAACCAATGGTGCGGTGAAAAAAGCTTACGAACTGGCTTCAACGATTGAAAATTCATGGATTCCACAGCAATTTGAAAATGATGCGAATCCAGAAATTCATAAAAATACCACTGCTCAAGAAATTTTGGCAGATTTTCCAGAAGGATTTGACTACGTGATTACAGGTGTAGGAACTGGCGGCCATATTACGGGCGTAACAGAAGTTCTGAAAGAAAAATTCCCGAATCTGAAAAGTTATGCCGTAGAACCTACAGATTCACCAGTTTTAAGCGGTGGAAATCCTGGTCCGCATCCTTTGCAAGGAATTGGTGCTGGTTTCGTGCCAAAAGTGTTGAATTCTGAAATTCTGGATGGTGTAATTCAGGTAGAAAAAGCAGAAGCTTACGATTTTGCTAGAAAATTAGCAGCTCAAGAAGGAATTTTAGCAGGGATTTCTACAGGTGCTTCTCTTGCTGCAATTGCTAAGAAATTACCAGAATTACCAAAAGGCGCTAAAGTGTTGACCTTTAATTATGACACTGGCGAAAGATATTGGTCAGTTCCAGATTTGTTTCAAGAAAATGAATCTGAATTGAAATAAATAAAAAACGCTCCAAAAATTTGGAGCGTTTTTTTTAGTTTTCTTCTTCGAAGTACAGCATATAATATTTCCCGTTTTCGTCTTGTCCTTGTTGGATAAGTTTTCGGTCACCGTGAACGTAAATATGGAAGTTTTTATCTAATTTGATAACGCTTTTTAAAATTCTGGCGTTTTTCTTTACAGCCGCATCATTGATGGCAAATTCGTCTGACAAAGCATAATCTCTTTCGTCTTCGTATTGTGTTTTGAAGGCATTGAAACTTTGGATTACTTCTTGGTCTTTCAAAACTTCTCCTGTGAATTCTTCCATCTTAAATTCTTCTTTTTCTTTGAAAAAACTCAACGATTTATTCAAGAAATCTGCTTGGTCTGCTTTGGTGATTTCAAATTCCTGCGGAAGCTGTTTTGTGATGTATTCTTTATATAAATTCAAGGTTTCTTGTGTTTCAAAATACTCATCTTGACGCTGACGAACTTGCAAAAAATCGTCCATCCAATAACTGGTTTCGGCTCTACTCGTTCCATCAATAATAGACATGAGATAGCCTTGTTCTTTGTTGGTATTGTAAATCAAGCAACCTTTGTCAACTTTATTCAGATTGATTCCTTGTAAAGTTTCGAGTTCAAAGTTTTCATTTTTGGTAGAAACTTTTAGGAAAGTGTCTTTGTTTTCGGATTTAAAAAGTCCGACTGCGTCATATCTTTCTCCTTTTACGATGCAATCTTTGAAAAAACAAACGTAGAATTCTCCACCTTTGGTTCTAGGATTGGTAGAATGTTCGTAAAGCAGTTTTGCCAATTTTTTGGACTGGTTTTCTAACAATTCTGGTTGTTCAAAAATCTCTGAAACGTAGGTAAACACTTCGTTGTTTTCGATATTAGAACTATGAAAAAACTCGAAAAAGATTTCGGGTTTAAAGTTTTTAAGGAAATAATCTTTGAGCAATTCTTTCATCTCATCTGTGATGAAAACTTCTGAATCTGAGGTTACCAAAGCTTCCTGATGCGTTTGGTTTCCTACGTAATTGATGCAAAGATGTTCTAGTGTGGTTTCTTCTGTGAAAATCATGCTGCGAAAATAGGGAAATTTACGGAGATTTTTTCGCGGCCCGGCGAAAGCGGAGCTCTTTTTTCTGTCTAAAGTTGGTTTCAAATTTCTAAAAATATTCAAATGTTTACTTCTCTTCGGTTTATTCTGCTCGTTATGACAGAAAAAAAGCGGGAGCTGTAGACGGAAATGCCGCCCAAATAAAAACAAAAAAATCCCGCATTGCTGCGGGACTTTCCATTTTTAAAAATTAGACTTATTTTCTAATGATTAGCTTGATGGTTTTCTCTTGGGTAGAAGTTTTCACTTTTACTAGATATAGACCAGCGGCTAAATTAGAATTGTTAACATGAAGAGAAGCTTTATTATTATTTCTTATTACTTTGCTGCTGAAATCGCCTACTAGCGTTCCTTGAGCATTGTAAATCTGAACTAAAATTTTACCGTCTTTAGGTGTATCAAATCTTAAATTAAATTCACCAGAAGAAGGGTTAGGATAAAGAACTACTTCTTGATTTGTGATTACATCTGGTGTAGATTTAGCTGGAGCAGCCACTTTAGCTACAGGTGCTTGTTTTTCAACAGTAGGACATGGGCAAGATAATAAACCTAGATTTACTTTTCCATTGTCATAATTATTGTTGATGGCATCTACTATTGCATTCAATTGGCTTGCAGAATACATAGACGCTTCGCCTGCGAGAACTTTATTGGCTTCAGCTAGAATTTGATAAACTGTCCAGCCTGCAAATGTTCCAGAGTTTACTATTAAATCTCCTAATTTAGTTGCGCTAGAAGAGAAATTAGCATCCCATTCATCAAATCTTACGCTCAAAGTAAGTGCTACTACTTGACCAGCAAATACGTTTTGATAAGTTTGACCTGGATTAACATAAGAATTTTCTAATGCTCTAGGTGAAGAACCACTTGGTAAGAAATCATCTACGGCTTTAGCAGAAGAAAGTTTAAGATTTCTAAGGGCTGTTCCTACCATTAAACCTGTAGGGAATGCTGCTGCAAAATTAGCATCTCTATAAGCACCCCAGTTTTTACCAGCGGCTTTGGCACCCCAACCTCCTTGAGTAACAGTAGTGAATCCGTCACAAGTTGGTACCTTAACTTCTACATTTTTAGAAATCATACAACCATTGGCGTCTTTTACGGTTACGGTGTAAGAACCTGCTCCTACTGTAATTGTTTGAGTAGTTTCACCATTAGACCAAGAATAAGTATAAGGTGAAGTTCCACCACTTACATTAGCAGTAAGTTGAACTTTGCCATCATAGCAAACTAATTTTTCTGCAATTATGGTAAGCGCTAGAGGTGTAGGTTGAGTAATGGTAATCTCTTTTGAAACTTCGCATCCATTGGCATCTTTTACAGTGTAGGTATAAGTTCCAGTTGATACTTCCCAACTTCCGGTTCCTGTGTATGGTGCGGTTCCTCCATCGGCTGTTACTGTTACGGTTGATTTGCCTCCGTTACATAAGATTGGAGTGTAAGATACTTCCATAGATAGTTTGCTAGGTTCTGAAATCGTGATTTCTTTTGAAACTTCGCATCCATTGGCATCTTTTACTGTGTAGGTATAAGTTCCTGCTAATACATCCCAACTTCCGGTTCCTGTGTATGGTGCGGTTCCTCCGTCAGCTGTTACTGTTACGGTTGATTTGCCTCCGTTACATAAGATTGGAGTGTAAGATACTTCCATAGAGAGTTTGCTAGGTTCTGAAATCGTGATTTCTTTTGAAACTTCGCATCCATTGGCATCTTTTACTGTGTAGGTATAAGTTCCTGCTACTACATCCCAACTTCCGGTTCCTGTGTATGGTGCTGTTCCTCCGTCGGCTGTTACTGTTACGGTTGATTTGCCTCCGTTACATAAGATTGGAGTGTAAGATACTTCCATAGAGAGTTTGCTAGGTTCTGAAATCGTGATTTCTTTTGAAACTTCGCATCCATTGGCATCTTTTACTGTGTAGGTATAAGTTCCTGCTACTACATCCCAACTTCCGGTTCCTGTGTATGGTGCGGTTCCTCCATCGGCTGTTACTGTTACGGTTGATTTGCCTCCGTTACATAAGATTGGAGTGTAAGATACTTCCATAGATAGTTTGCTAGGTTCTGAAATCGTGATTTCTTTTGAAACTTCGCATCCATTGGCATCTTTTACTGTGTAGGTATAAGTTCCTGCTACTACATCCCAACTTCCGGTTCCTGTGTATGGTGCTGTTCCTCCGTCGGCTGTTACTGTTACGGTTGATTTGCCTCCGTTACATAAGATTGGAGTGTAAGATACTTCCATAGAGAGTTTGCTAGGTTCTGAAATCGTGATTTCTTTTGAAACTTCGCATCCATTGGCATCTTTTACTGTGTAGGTATAAGTTCCTGCTACTACATCCCAACTTCCGGTTCCTGTGTATGGTGCGGTTCCTCCATCGGCTGTTACTGTTACGGTTGATTTGCCTCCGTTACATAAGATTGGAGTGTAAGATACTTCCATAGATAGTTTGCTAGGTTCTGAAATCGTGATTTCTTTTGAAACTTCGCATCCATTGGCATCTTTTACTGTGTAGGTATAAGTTCCTGCTACTACATCCCAACTTCCGGTTCCTGTGTATGGTGCGGTTCCTCCGTCAGCTGTTACTGTTACGGTTGATTTGCCTCCGTTACATAAGATTGGAGTGTAAGATACTTCCATAGAGAGTTTGCTAGGTTCTGAAATCGTGATTTCTTTTGAAACTTCGCATCCATTGGCATCTTTTACTGTGTAGGTATAAGTTCCTGCTACTACATCCCAACTTCCGGTTCCTGTGTATGGTGCTGTTCCTCCGTCAGCTGTTACTGTTACGGTTGATTTGCCTCCGTTACATAAGATTGGAGTGTAAGATACTTCCATAGAGAGTTTGCTAGGTTCTGAAATCGTAATTTCTTTTGAAACTTCGCAACCTTTAGAATCAGTTACTACCACACTATAAGTTCCCGCTTTTACAGAAATACTAGAAGTCTTTTCTCCATTACTCCACAAATATGTATATGGAGCAGTTCCAGAAGTCACATTTGCAACTATGGTGGTATTATCTCCATTACATTTAATAGGATCAAAAGATAAGGAAACCTCTGGTTTTGGATTGACAGTTGCCACAACTGGAGTTCTAGCACTTTCACAACCTAATCCATCACTTCTGAAACAAGCAACATAATAGGTAGTTGTTTGACTGATATTTGGAGCATAATTAGAACCAGTAAATAATAAATTACCACCAGTTGGTGCGTCATACCATCTCGTTATAGCATTATCTGCACTTGCACATTCCGCTGAAAGCTGTACAACTCCTGGTCCGCAAATAGAACCCGCGGTTACTTTAGGAGCTTGTGGTTTTCCATTATATTCACCAAATGCAAAATCCTCTAATGCAGCACTTACACTAGCGGAATTTCTTGTTTCCATTAAGAAACTTGCATAACAGGTTTCAATTAATCTATCTAATTTTACATATCCTTCAAAGAATGAACCTGTAGGATATGTATTAGGAGGAGGCGTACCTACTGATGGCACGTTTTTACCTTGATAAGTCCATCCTGGATAGTTTGGCGATTGAACAGATTGTGTATTAACCACTGCCTTACTTGTTCTAGTAACCAAATCTAGTGGACCGTCTGATCCTCCAGAACCTACCCAACGATAAACTCTGATAGTTACTTGACCTCCACCATTCGTAAAATTACTCAAGATAAGCAAATCACCTATGGCATGTGGTGGTGCAAAAGTTCCAGAAGTGGTTCCTACTGGACCAGAGCCATTTTGAAAGAACCAGAAACCAATTTGAGCGTCACCATTAATAGCAGTTCTATCTCCAAAGAAATAGAGCTCATCGCCATTAATTAGCACTGCTCCAGCATTGGTAATATCTCCTTTGTCATTAACTTGACCAATTGACCAGTTCCACAAAGGGGTATCCTCTATGTCTTTAGAGGCATCAAATTTATTGTCATCACTTACGTTTGCACGATCATGAACAAAAGCTTTGACAATGTTTCCATTAAGTGCTGCAGGCCAATCACTTGGATCTCCATCTACCGTAATGGTCTGTGCACCTATAAATACATAAAAAGACGATAGTAAAACTAAAAAGAAACTGAGTCTTTTGAGAAAATAATTTTTTAAACTCATAATAAAAAGTTTTTTTTGATTAACATTAATCCTCGGGGTTATCTCCCTAAAAAACTTTCAAAAATGAAATGATTTTAATGTAGAAGTAATCAATAAGAATAATAGACTTTTTTTAAAACCAACTCATTAAAGCGACATGTCACTCGTAAAATGTTTCATTTAATTTTATAAATAAACATTTAGGCTATGTGTTAGATTAGTAAATACTTTGTTCTCATCATTTGTTTTATTTTATGGTTGTTTAGCATTACAAAATTATGACAAATGACATAGGATACACTAATACAAAATACGTAATTTAAAGTAATAGATGTCAACGAATCAAAAAACAAAGACCATAATAAGACTATACAAATCTTATTATAAATAAAAAAACCGCACCCAATTGGGCGCGGTTTGCTTTATATTTAAATGAAGTTTATTTCACTTCTTCAAAGTCTGCATCTTGTACATTTGCTCCTGCAGATTCTTGCTGCGGCTGTGCTTCTTGAGTTGCTTTGTACAATTCTTCTGAAGCGGCCATCCAAGCTGCATCTAATGCTTCTAACTTAGGTTTAATAGCATCTGCATCTTTGGTTTCGTAAGCTGTTTTCAGTTCTGCGTGTGCTGCTTCGATTGCTGCTTTTTTATCTGCAGATAATTTTTCTCCAAATTCTTTTAATTGTTTTTCAGTTTGGAAAATCATTCCATCTGCTTTATTGATGGTTTCTACATCTTCTTTTCTCTTCGCATCTGCTGCTGCATTTTCTTCTGCTTCTTTTTTCATTCTTTCGATTTCTGCATCAGAAAGTCCAGAAGATGCTTGGATTTTGATAGATTGCTCTTTACCAGTTCCTTTATCTTTAGCAGAAACGTGTAGAATACCGTTTGCATCGATATCAAAAGTTACCTCAATTTGTGGAACTCCTCTTGGTGCAGGTGGAATATCTACTAAATCAAATCTACCAATTTCTTTGTTATCATTAAACATTGGTCTTTCCCCTTGTCCTACTCTGATGGTTACCGCAGGCTGATTATCGCTTGCAGTAGAGAAAACTTCAGACTTTTTAGTAGGAATGGTAGTATTCGCTTCAATTAATTTAGTGAAAACTGAACCCATAGTTTCGATACCTAAAGAAAGCGGAGTTACGTCTAATAAAAGAACGTCTTTTACATCACCTGTTAAAACTCCCCCTTGAATTGCAGCACCAATTGCTACTACTTCGTCTGGATTTACTCCTTTTGAAGGCGATTTTCCGAAGAATTTTTCTACTGCTTCTTGAATTGCAGGAATTCTGGTAGAACCACCTACTAAGATGATTTCATCAATATCAGAAGTGCTCATTCCAGCATTTCTAAGAGCCGTTTTACATGGTTCGATGGTTCTTTGGATTAAATCATGTGCTAGTTGCTCAAATTTAGCTCTGGTCAATGTTTTCACTAAGTGTTTAGGACCAGTTGCAGTAGCAGTGATATATGGTAAATTGATTTCAGTTTGAGTAGAAGAAGACAATTCAATTTTTGCTTTTTCAGCAGCTTCTTTTAAACGTTGAAGTGCAATTGCATCAGATTTTAAATCTACCCCTTCTTCAGATTTGAATTCATCTGCCATCCAGTCGATGATTACGTTATCAAAGTCGTCACCACCAAGGTGTGTATCACCATCAGTTGCTTTTACTTCGAAAGATGCGTTACCATCTACTTCGTACATTTCTAGTACAGAAACGTCATGGGTACCACCACCACAGTCGAAAACCACTACATTTAGGTCTTTCTTGCCTACTTTATCTAAACCGTAAGCTAAAGCTGCAGCAGTAGGTTCGTTGATGATTCTTTCTACTTTAAGACCTGCAATTTCACCAGCTTCTTTAGTCGCTTGTCTCTGTGCATCGTTAAAGTAAGCAGGAACCGTAATTACCGCTCTGGTTACTTCTTGCCCTAAGAAATCTTCAGCTGTTTTCTTCATTTTCTGAAGAATCATTGCAGAAATTTCTTGTGCTGTATATTCTCTATCGTCTACTTTTACTTTTATGGTATCATTAGGACCTGCTACAACAGGATATGGAACTCTAGAAATTTCTTCTTTATCTTTAGAAAACTGTGTTCCGATAAATCTCTTGATAGAATAAACGGTTTTAGTAGGATTAGTTACTGCTTGTCTTTTTGCAGGATCACCCACTTTTCTTTCTCCATCTTCTGTAAATGCTACAATAGATGGTGTGGTTCTTTTACCTTCTGCATTTGGGATAACTACAGGATCTTTACCTTCCATTACCGCAACGCAAGAGTTGGTCGTACCTAAATCAATTCCGATAATTTTGCTCATAATATTTATATTTTATTTTTTACTTAACTAATTTGACTTGGATTTCTCCAATTTTATACCATTGAGAAAATTGTGACAAATTGACATTTTCTTAAAAACTGTCATCTTTTAAATTCTCAATTTCACTTCTCTATTCCCGTGTTTATCATTATATTTGGATAAAACTTTTTACAGATATGCCACAATTCAATCCTAGAGACATTACCTGGTTAGGTTTTAATGCAAGAGTTTTGCAAGAAGCGATGGACGAAACCGTTCCATTACACCTGAGAATTAGATTTTTAGGGATTTTTTCTAATAATCTAGATGAGTTTTTCCGAGTGCGAGTTGCGGGACTAAAACGAGCCCTAGAACTGAAAGAAAAACTTGCAGTAGAGACGTTTTTTGACAAGCCTCAAAGAATTTTGGACAAAATCAATAAAATTGTCATCAAACAACAAGAAGATTTTGAAAAAACTTGGGACAAAATCCAAGAAGAAATGGCAGAGCAAAAAGTTTTCATTAAAACTCCTAAAAAACTCACCGAAAAACAAAAGGAATTTGTTAAAAAATATTTTGACGAAGAAGTAGAAAGCAACGTCATTCCTATTCTGCTTCAAGACCATGTACCACTGCCTTATTTGCGAGAAAAAAGCCTATATCTAGGCATTGCAATGCGCAGAAAAGATTGGAAATTCAGCACTAAATTCGCCATTATAGAAGTTCCGACCAGAGCCAATGGAAGATTTGTCATTTTGCCACCAGAAAATCCTGAAGAAACTGACATAATGCTTCTAGAAGATGTTATCGCCTTTAATTTACCGCACATTTTCTCCTATTTCGGGTATGATGATTTCAAAGCAAATTCTTTTAAGGTGACCAAAGATGCAGAATTTGACCTCGATAATGACATCAGAACCAGCTTTGTAGAAAAAATTGAAAAAGGAATTAAATCTAGAAGAAAAGGAAAACCTACCCGTTTTGTTTTTGACAAAGACATGGATAAATCTTTGGTGGAATTTCTCATCAAAAAACTCAATCTTACCAAAAGAGACAGCATTATTCCAGGGCAAAAAATTCATAATTTCAGACATTTTATGGATTTTCCTGATGTTTTTAAAAATTATGAAAAACCAATAGAGAGAAGTTCTTTTACGCATCCAGAATTTGACCATGAAGGCAGAATTACAGATGTTATCGTAAAAAAAGATGTGCTTCTTACCTTTCCTTATCACACTTTTACACCAGTTATTGACTTGCTGAGAGAAGCTGCAATGGATCCTGATGTAAAGTCTATTCAAATCACGGCTTACAGATTAGCCAGCAATTCTAAAATTGTAAACGCATTGATTAATGCCGTGAGAAACGGAAAAGAAGTCACCGTAATGCTAGAATTACGCGCAAGATTTGATGAAGAAAATAACCTAGAATGGAAAGAAAGGTTAGAAGAAGAAGGTGTAAAAGTTCTAGTGGGATTACCGAATAAAAAAGTGCATGCAAAACTCTGTGTCATCAAAAAAAGAGTGAACAATAAGACCATTCAATATGGATTTGTAAGCACTGGAAACCTCAACGAAAAAACAGCTAAAATCTATGTAGACCATTTGCTCATGACTTCTAACAGAGCAATTATGGCAGATATTAATAAAGTTTTTAATGTATTCAGAAAACCAAAAATAGACCCCGTTTTAGCATTGAAATCTTGCAATCATTTATTGGTTTGTCCACACTTCATGAGAGAAAAAATTGTTTGGCATATTGATAAAGAAATTGAAGAAGCAAAAGCAGGCAGAAAAGCCGAAATGATTATAAAAGTAAATTCACTTTCTGATAAAGGTCTAATTAAAAAACTTTATGAAGCAGCGGAAGCTGGCGTGGAAATTAAAATGATTGTTCGTGGAATTTTCTGTGCAGTAGAGCAGAAAACGTTCAAGAAAAAGATTCATGCCATCAGCATTGTAGATGAGTATTTAGAACATTCTAGAGTGATGTATTTTTACAATAAAGGCAGTGAAGATGTTTATCTTTCTTCTGCGGATTGGATGACTCGAAACCTAGATTACAGAATAGAAGCTGCTGTAAAAGTGAATCAAAAAAATCTTAAAAAAGAGCTAAAAGATTTACTGGAACTTCAATTGAAAGGCAACGTAAAAGCCAGATTTCTAGATGAGGAATTGAGTAATAAATATGTAAAAAACGAAAAAAAACCATTCCGCAGTCAAATAGAAACGTATAAATTCTTGAAAAAGAAAGCTGTTGAAAATTAATTTTTGAAAATCTCTGATTTTCTTGCGACTTCAAAACATTTTAATTTTAAAAATAATTTTACGCCATTGCGTTAAAAAAATGAGGAACATACTTTTAGCATTTTTGGTTTTTTCAAATTTTCTTTTTTCGCAAAAGAAAGACAGTTTAGTTTTTTCAGAAAAACCAAAATTCACTTCAAAACAACTCATTATCCCTGCTACTTTAATGACAGCAGGAAGCATCGTTTTAACTACAGAAAATAGAGATTTCAGTGTTACAGAAAACAAAAATTTCTTGGCTTTTGGAGATTATCCCGAAGATTACCTTCAATTTGCGCCTCATATTTCACTTTACGCTTTTGAGTGGGCAGGAATGAAACCTAAAACCGACTTCTGGAACAGAACTGCTATTTTGGCAAAATCTGAAATTCTTGTTTTTGGCAGTACTTATATTTTGAAAAAAGCGATTAAAAAGCCTCGCCCCGATGGAAGCAATGAATTTGGTTTCCCTAGCGGTCATACTGCGAATGTTTTTGCAGGTGCTACAATGCTTTCTATGGAATATGGTGATAATTACCGTTGGGTGCCCTATGTTGCTTATTCTGTAGCAACTGGAGTGGGCATTTTGAGAATTGCTCACGACAAACATTATTGGAGCGACGTGATTTTTGGGGCTGGATTAGGAATTTTATCTACTAAAATCGCTTATTGGACGCATCAATATCAATGGAATAAAAAATCAGAAAAAGATAATCTCACGATTTTATACAAAGAACATTTATAAAATTCTTCAGAAATTAATGAATTAACATACATTTACCGTTAAAATTTTTCAACATCTATGAACTTAAAAAAAATATTAGGAACATTGGTTTTGGCTTCAGTTTGTGGTTTTTCGCAAACGCAGCAATTTACCATGAACGATGCTGTTTTAGGACTTAGAACCAATCTTGCCGTAAAAAACATCAGAGATTTTTCTTTCAGCAATGATGGCAAATCTTACCTTCAAATGGTTAAAAACGCTTATCTCATCACAGATATTGCGACCAACAAGACGGATACTTTGGTTTCTATATATCAAGTGAATCAAAATCTAAATGCAGACCAAAAACTGAAAGCTCTTTCTCCACTGAAATTTTTGAACAATTCTAAAGCATATTTCTCCCAAAAAGGAAAATATTTTTGGCTTCAAAAAACGGGGAATTCTTGGCAAAAAACCGAATTCGCTTCTATTCCTGAGGATGCGGAAAACGCTCAAATTCTCCCTGACAATCAAACGATTATTTACACCATTAAAAATAATCTTTTTGTTAATATTAATGGAAAGACGCTGAAAATAACCGATGACCAAAACGAAAATATCATCAACGGACAATCGGTTCACCGAAATGAATTTGGAATTGATGGAGGAATTTTTGCAGCGCCAAATTTTCAAAAAATTGCATTTTACAGAATGGATCAAAGCATGGTTACCGACTACCCTATCATCGATTGGAGCGTAACGCCTGCAGAAAACCATAACATGAAATATCCGATGGCTGGAAATAAATCTCACGAAGTTTCCATCGGAATTTTTGATGCAAAAACTCAAACTAAAAAATTCTTAAACATTGAAGGCGACAAAGAGCAATATTTAACCAGCGTAACTTGGAGCCCTGATTCTCAATCTATTTTCGTAGCGGTTCTTAATAGAGCTCAAAACCATATGAAACTAAATCAATATGATGCAGAAACTGGAAATTTTATTAAAACACTCTTCGAAGAAAAAGATGAAAAATATGTAGAACCTCAGCATCCATTAACATTTTTACCTGGCTCAAATAAAGATTTTATCTGGCAAAGCCAAAGAACGGGTTACAATCATTTGTTTTGGTACAATACAGACAAAGGTTTGGTAAAACAAATTACAAAAGGAGATTGGTTGGTAAACGAAATTCTAGGTTTTAATGAAAAGAAAAAAGAAATTCACATCTCTTCGACCAAAGAAACGCCGCTTGAAAAACATTTGTACAAAGTAAATTGGCAAACGACTAAAATCACCAGATTAGACAAAGATGCTGGTATTCACAACGGAATTTTAAGCAAAGACGGAACACATTTGTATGATGTTTTTGCCAATGCTTCTACGCCAAGAATTGCAAATATTATCAATACGCAAACGCTTCAAACCAAAAATATTTTAACGGCAGAAAACCCACTGAAAAACTTCCAAAGACCTGACATTCAGAATATCACACTAAAAGCAGACGACGGAACTCCACTCTATGGAAAACTGATTTTACCTACTGATTTTGATAAAACTAAAAAATATCCTGTAATTGTCTATTTATACAATGGGCCTCATTTACAATTGGTTACCAATAACTTCCCAGCTTCTGGAAATCTTTGGTACGAATACATGGCGCAACGTGGCTACATTGTCTTCACAATGGACGGAAGGGGCTCTTCTAATAGAGGAATGCAATTTGAACAAGCCGTTTTCAGAAATCTAGGTGAAACTGAAATGAAAGACCAATTAAAAGGTGTAGAATATTTAAAATCTTTGCCTTTTGTAAATGCTGAAAAAATGGGAATTCACGGTTGGAGTTTCGGTGGATTTATGACCACAAGTTTTATGCTGAAATATCCTGAAGTTTTCAAAGCGGGAGTTGCAGGTGGACCTGTAATCGATTGGACTCTGTACGAAATTATGTATACAGAACGTTACATGGATTCGCCAAAAGAAAATCCTGAAGGTTACGCAAAAGCTAATCTTTTAGACAAAGTTCAAAACTTGAAAGGAAAATTACTCATGATTCACGGTGCGCAAGATGATGTAGTGGTTTGGCAACATTCTGTAAAATTCCTGAAATCTGCAGTTGACAAAGGCGTTCAGTTAGATTATTTCGTTTATCCTGGTCATCCTCACAATGTTTCTGGGAAAGACAGAGTACATTTAATGCAAAAGGTTACGGATTATTTTGACTTGTATTTGAAATAAATATGAACATTATAAAAACAAAAAATCGGGAAGTAATTTTCCCGATTTTTAATATTTAATAAGTATTAATCTACTTTCTTCAAATCCAAATCTCCAAAATCAAAAGAGAAATCGGTAACATCTGAAATCGGTTTCATTTTGGCAGAAACTGCTTTTCCGTTTTCATCGAAAGTAAAGGTGAAAAATGCATCTGCATCATAACTTCTATCGTCCCATTTTATTACGAAAGTATCTCTAGAATAAGGCAAAATTTCGCCTTTTAATCTTTCAGAAGATTTACAAATAATTCTAAAACCTTTCTTTTCTTTAGAAATCACTACATCACCAAACCAAGCATCTCTATAAGTTCCTACAAATTGCTCTGGAGTCAATTTTGCACTTCTATCTTTTTGATAAGCAGCAACTTTAGCATAAGTTTCAGCTTTTTCTTTGTCATATTGTGCATTGCCTTTTGCATATCTTTCTGCATAGGTTTTCAACCAATTTCTGTCTTCAATTCCTAAATACGCATCTTTTACCGTATTGGTAATCGTGTTAAAAGCCACCCCTTGTTGTTGATTCGTGAGCACTACAATTCCTAAATTCAAATCTGGAATTAACGTAAATTGTGTAACTGTACCAATTAAACCACCTGTATGCTGAATCTGGCGATGACCTTTTACATCAGAAATAAACCAACCTAAACCATAACCGTAAAATTTAGTATCATAAGGATTTTTAGCAGCCATAGGAATCGGTTGTTGAATTTGCCACAAAATATTTGCGTTTTTCTCAGAAACCAAACGTTTTCCGTCTTTGGTTACAAAGCCATTCATTAAGAAATTTGCCCAAGTCGTCATGTCAGTAATGTTGCTCAAAATTCCCCCAGCTGCATTGGCAGTTTCATTCCAATCGTGAGGAACAGCAACTGCTTTTCCATTGACTGGAGCATGTGCATCAATTTTATTTTCAATAGATTTTGCACGGTTATAAGAACCGAAACTTGAGTTCATCCCAACAGGTTTCATAATTCTTTCTTCGATGAATTCTGCCCAGGTTTTTCCAGAAATTTTATGAATAATTTCTCCCGCTACAATAAACATAATATTGTTGTAATCCATTGTATTTCTGAAAGAATGCGCTGGTTTTAAGTAGCGAACATTATGAATTAATTGTTCTGAAGAAATATTACCACCTTCAGGAAAAAACATTAAATCTCCTTGTCCGAGACCAAGTCCAGCTCTATGTGTCACCAAATCTTTGATGGTGATTTCTCGGGTTACATAATCGTCATACATTTTGAAATCTGGTAAAAATTTGGTCACTTTATCATCCCAATTGAGTTTTCCTTCGTCTGCTAAAATTGCTAAAGCAGTGCAAGTAAAACCTTTAGAATTAGAAGCAATTCCCACCAAAGTTTCTGGCGTCATGGGTAATTTATTGTTAAGAGAACGTACTCCGAAGCCTTTAGAATAGATGACTTTTCCGTCTTTTAACACGCCAACAGACATTCCGGGAACATCAAAAGTAGTGATGGTTTTTTGGATGAGTTCGTCTAGTTTCTGCTCTGAAATTTGGCTAAAAAAGAATAATGAGCAAAGAATAAAGAACAAAGAAAATGATTTTTTCATGCTGATTTTTTTGAATTTCTGTAAAGATATATAATTTTAAAGCAATAAAAAAGACACTCAATCGAGTGCCTTTTCTTTATTATTTCATTGCTTTTTCGTAGTAATCAGAAGCCACGTTCCAATCGATTACATTAAAGAAAGCTTCTATATAATCTGCTCTTTTGTTTTGATATTTCAAATAATAAGCGTGTTCCCAAACGTCCATTGCCAAAACTGGAGTTCCAGAAATAGACATTCCCGGCATCAAAGGATTATCCTGATTTGCGGTACTTCCTACTTTCAATTTTCCTGAAGCATCGGTAACTAACCAAGCCCAACCAGAACCAAATTGTTTCGCTCCTGCATCAGAAAACTGCTTTTTAAAATTTTCAAAACTTCCAAAATCTCTATTGATGGCGTCCGCTAATTTCCCAGTTGGTTTTCCTGTTGAATTCGGAGTCATCAAATCAAAATACAAATTGTGATTGTAGTAACCTCCCGCATTATTTCTTAATGTAGCATTGCTGGTATCAAGAGTTTTCAACACTTCTTCTATCGTCATATTTGCTTGTGGTTTTCCTTCCACCGCTTTATTTAAGTTGTTCAAATATCCTACATAATGCTTAGAAAAGTGAATGTACATAGTCTTCGCATCTACATATTTTGAAAAAGCATCATAATTATGTTTCAGTGTTTTTATTTTGAAAGCACCTGCATTTGCAGTAACATCAGAAGGTTTACCATAATCTGTAGATTCTACATTTACTGTTGGTTGCGCTGTATTTCCCACTACCGCTACACAAGAGGTAACCGCAGAAAAAGCGATGGCTACAAAAGCCCATTGAACTAATTTTTTCATATATAATAGATTTAATTTTAAAAAAATTGAATTTTCCAAAAATAGCAAAAAAGTACGGGAACACTATCAATTTTTCATTAACAAAATCAATGATGACGTTTTTATTAATGAGAAATATCTGAAACATTTGATTCAAAATTCTATTTCAGTGGCTAACTTCATGTTTCCAACTTTACTCTTCGTACTTATAAAAATCTTACCTTTGTAAAAAGTAAAAAAGTAAAATGGAAAGTAAAAAAGAATTCTTCTTAGAATGTTATAAACTTGGGATTATAAAATTCGGCAGATTTACATTGAAATCCGGCATCGAAAGCCCATTCTATGTAGATTTAAGACCGCTCGCTTCTGAGCCAAAAATCTTAAAACATTTGGCCAATTATCTTTTAGAAATGCTTCCTTTAGATAATTTTGATGTGATCTGCGGTGTTCCTTACGCTGCATTACCTATGGCAACCGCTATGTCTTTAGAAAGCTATATCCCATTGATTATCAAGAGAAAAGAAGCTAAAGAATACGGAACCAAAAAACTCATTGAAGGCATTTATAAATCTGGACAAAACTGTCTACTGGTAGAAGATGTAATTACTTCTGGAAAATCTTTGGTAGAAACCATCGCCGAAGTAGAAAATGAAGGGTTAAAAGTTTCTGATATTGTAGTGGTTCTGGACCGTGAACAAGGCGGAAAGCAACTTTTGCAAGAAAAAGGTTATCATGTTCATACCCTTTTCAGCATTTCTGAAGTGGTAGAAATTTTAAAAGAAGTAGACCATCTTACGGAAGAAGAAGTTTTAAGAATTAATGAATTTATCGCAGGAAACAAAATTGAATTCAAAGAAGAAAAAAGACTTTCTTACGAACAAAAATTAGAAAATTGCGAACATTCTGTTGGCAAAAAAATCTTAGAAATTGCTATTTCTAAACAATCTAACCTTATCGCTTCTGCAGATGTTACCACTACCAAAGAGTTGCTAGAATTTGCAGAACAAGTAGGGCCACATATTGTAGCTCTAAAAACGCATATTGACATGATTTCTGATTTTGATAGTGACAAGACCATTCTTCCGCTAAAAGATTTAGCAACCAAGCATAATTTCCTTTTGATGGAAGACCGAAAATTTGGCGACATCGGAAATACTCAGGAATTACAATACAGAGGCGGAATGTATAAAATTTCGCATTGGGCAGATTTGGTTACTTCTCACGTGATTGCTGGCTATCAAAGTATTGATTGTTTCATGAATTCTGGGGTAATTGCTATTCTTTCTATGTCTTCAAAAGGTGCATTGACTGACCAAAATTATAGAACAGAAGCTTTAAAAATAGTAGAAACACATCCAAATATTATCGGTTGTGTGGCTCAAAACAAAGTTCCTGCTAATGTTTTACTTTTTACGCCAGGAGTAAATATCAGTTCCAAAGGCGATGACAAAGGTCAACAGTACAATACACCAGAACATGTTTTCAAAAATTTACATACAGATTTCGTAATTGTAGGTCGAGGAATTTATAAAGCTGAAAATGTAGAAAAATCTGCAAAACTATACAAACTAGAATCTTGGAACGCCTACCTAAAATCTCTCTAAATGGATAAAAAAACGAACATACAATTCTATTCGCCTACCGAAGAAAAATTAAACATTTGGTCTCATGCTTTCGGGATTTTTTTGAGCATCATCGCATTGGTTTTATTAATCATTAAAGCGGTGCAACAAGACAATATCTGGATGATGATTAGTTTCCCAATTTTTGGGGTGAGTTTAATTATATTATACCTAGCTTCCACCCTTTATCACGCTTCAAAGGAACCTCAAAAGAGATTTAAACTCAAAGTTTTCGACCATGCCGCTATTTATGTTCTTATCGCAGGAAGTTATACGCCTTTTACTCTAGTAAGCTTAAACGGTGAAACAGGTTGGCTTATTTTTTCGATGGTTTGGGTAATGGCTTTTACAGGAATTATTCTCAAATTATTTTTCACGGGAAGATTTAAAGTTGTTTCTACGGCGATGTACGTTTTAATGGGTTGGTTGATTGTTTTTTATTTCCAAGACTTAACCGCCAGTTTACACGAAAAAGGAGTATTTTACCTAATTCTTGGCGGAGTTTTATATACGATTGGTGCTATTTTATATAGCATTAAGAAAATAAAATTCAATCATGCTATTTTCCATTTTTTTGTTTTAGCAGGTAGTTTCTGTCACTTTTTATCTATTTATTTATACGTCTAGCTAAAGAAATTGAGCAACTTAATTTTACTTTTTGTCTGTCTGATCATAGGAATTATTTTAAAAAAGTCTAAAATAATTCCCGAGAATTTTCACACCTCATTGAATGCATTTGTGATTAATATTTCACTTTCTGCATTTTCGCTGTATTATATTTCAAAAATAGAACTCAACAGCTCGGTGATTTATCCAGTTTTAGTGGTTTGGATAGGAATTTTTGCTGCGATTTTATTCTTTGCAGGATTAGGAAAAATTTTCGGTTGGAAATCATCCTTAATTGGCGCATTAATTATGTGCGCAGGTTTCGGAAATACTTCTTTTGTAGGCATTCCTTTAATTCAGGCCATGTATGGAGAAGAAGGTTTAAAAACGGTGATGTTGGTAGACCAACCCGGATTTGTCGCGCTTTCTACTGTAGGAATTTTAGTCGCCAATTTTTATTCTGGGAGCAAAGATTCTATGCTCAAACATCTTTCTAAAATTTTAAAATTTCCGCCATTTATTGCATTTGTAATTGCTTTGTTGCTGAATATTTTCTCCATAGAAATTCCAAAAGATTTTGACGAAGTTTTAATGAAACTAGGTGCAACTACTGTTCCACTCGCTTTAGTTTCTGTAGGAAGCCAAATGCAATGGAAAAAAATTGAGAAAAAAGAAGGATTTCACCTTTTCATCGGTTTACTTTTCAAGCTCGTTCTTTTACCTTTATTAATTTTAGTGATTTACAAATATATTTTCCATCAAAGTGGAGATGTAATAGACATTTGTATTTTAGAAGCTGCAATGGCGCCTATGATTACAGCAGCGATTATTGCTTCGGCTCATGATTTAGAACCTAAATTTTGTAATTTAATGGTTGCGGTGGGAATTCCTGTTTCATTAATTACTGTGGGAATTTGGCATATTATTTTACCGTTCTTGTAATCAAAAAAGATAAAAACTTCCGATTTTTTCTGCATAAAATATTTACCCCAAAAAAGAATTGTGATTCCCAAATTCCTTTATCAATAAAAATCTAAAATTGTTGATAAATTGTAATATTTTTTCAGATTTATATAAGCAATTTTAATAGTTTCTCTCTATATTTGAATATCTAAATTCAATGACGAAGAAAACTATCATTTTACTGTGTTTACTGCTTAATCTTTTTGTTTTTTCGCAAAAAGACTCTATCATTATTGATGCAAAAATTTCAGCAGGAACACTTTCTGTGAAAGAAAAAATCTATTATCAGAACAAATCTGAAAATACACTTACTCATATTAAACTTCAGAATTTCACGGCAGCATATAAAAGCAGAAACACACCACTAGTTAGAAGAAAAATAGAAGATCGAAAAAAAGATTTATACTACGCAAAACCCAATGAAAGGGGCAGACTGGTTTATCTGATGATTGACAAAAAACCGTATGAAGGCGTCTTAGATGATGAAAATCTTTTTATAAAACTGCCAAAACCTTTAGCACCCAATAACTCTACTGAATTCTCTATTGAATATTCTGTGATTTTACCGAGTGCTCAGTTTACAGGTTATGGAATAGGGAAAAACAATACTTTGCTCAAATATTTTTTCTTAGTTCCAGACAGTTTTGACCGAGATAATTTCCTTGAAAAATATTACAAAGATTTAGAAGAAAACGTAAATGTAAACACCTATTATAGAGTAAAATTTGAAAATTCAACACAAAAAATAAGCAGTAATTTAACAGAAATTGCTCCTAATATTTTCGAAGGAAAACTTAATAGAGACGTAGAATTTCTGATTGCTGACCAAGAAAATTATCAACTAGAAACCATCGTTGACGGACAAAAGCATTTGGTAGAATTGGGTTATCCTGTGACCGAAAAAGAAAAAGAACTAATCGCGTTTTACTTACCACTCCATCTTCATTTTATCAAAGAAAAAACGGGATTTTTGCCTGAAAAAATTTTCATCAACGAAAAATATAAGTCTAAATATGATTTCTTCGGGAATGATGACATTAAATTTTGGAAATTTAAGTTCCAATTATTCACTGATTCCGAAAAAATAGATATGGATTATTTCAGCATTGTTTCTCAACAAGTTGCAGAGCAATTATTCGTTTCTGATAAAGAAAAAAATCACTGGATTACCAATGGACTTAAAACCTATTTAGAAATTCAGTATTTGAAAAAAAATTATCCAGATCATAAAATCTTAGGCGCGCTATCTGATTATAAAATACTGGGAATGAAACCATTAAAACTTTCATTCGCTTCTCGTCTGAAGTTAATTGAAAGATACGGTTTGGCTTACCAATACATTACGGCGCAAAACCTTGACCAAAAAATAGACGAAAAATTTTCGGATTTAAGTAATTTTAATGAAATGGCAATTAGTCAATTCGAAACGGGAAGCCTTTTTACCTTGATTGCCGAAAAAATGGGAACTTCTTACTTTGAAAATTTCCTAAAAAGTTTTATTGAAAAAAATCACACTTCTGAATTAGACAAAAGAGAGTTTCTAGACCAGCTTACTGTAGCTTCTGGCTATTCTTCTGAATTTTTAGAAAAATACATCAAAAGAAAACAGCGAATCAATTTTAAACTCAACGATTTTGAGAGAAAAGATAACGTAATCAATATTAATGTTTCTAAAAATACAGCACAGAATATTCCTTTTAAATTAGAAACTTTTCATGAAGATGGCAGTAAAAAAACCTTTTGGTATGACACCAATTATCAAGAAAACTCATGCGGATATGTGATTCCAGATAATGAAGCGGTAAAACTTGTCATTAATGATTTATATGCTTTCCCAGAAAACAACTTTAGAGATAATTATCTTTATACCAAAGGAATTAAAGACAATGCTAAAAAATTAAGATTTAAAATTATTCCTGACAATCCGAATTCTGAAATCAACGAGGTGTATCTTACTCCGGGAATCGGGTGGAATAATTATGATAAATTTCTACTGGGAATTAGATTTAAAAACAAATCCTTGATTGACAAGAAATTTCAGTATTTAGTTTCTCCTTTTTTCAGTACGGGAAGTAAGGATATTAACGGTTCTTTTAATGCATTTTACAAGATTCAACCTGCTGAAAGTTTTTATAGAACAATCACTCTAGGAGTGGCTGGAGCAAAATACAATTATGATTTCGGTTTGTCCTATAAAAAACTGAGTTTATCTGGGCTCGTGTCTTTTAATAAAAATCCAAGGAGCGAAATCTCTAGAATTTTATCCGCTTCTTACAATTTCTTCGAAAGAGATTTAAGCCCAACAATGATTGCAGAAAATGATTATGCTAAATACAATATTTGGAACCTTGGATTTGTATATTCAGACAATAATGTGATTAAAGAGAAGTATATTTTCGGGAATTTCCAATACATGGAGGATTACACAAAAGTTACTGCAGAAAGCTACTACAGAATAGAATATGCCAAAAATAGAAAACTGAGTTTGCGACTTTATGGAGGTTATTTCTTAAGAAATGATACCAGAAATAATAATTTTGACATCGGGATTTCTAAAGTTTCTAACTATGCTTTCTCATATAATCTCTTAGCTCAAAGTGCAATAAGTGGAATTCTTTCTCAACAGTTTATCATGGCAGAAGGCGGGTTTAAATCTTATATTAACGGCACCGTAAACCAATGGATGCTTACGCATAATGTAGAGGCTAACGTTTGGAAGATGATAGATGTTTATGCAGATTTTGGCTTGTATAAAAATCATGAACATTCTGCGAAATTTATATGGGACAGTGGCATTAAATTTAAATTAATTCCAGATTTTATAGAGGTTTATTTTCCTATGCAATCGAGCCTTGGTTTCGAACCGAAGTTCAAAGATTACGGTAATAGAATACGATTTACCTTTAACTTGAATGTAGGTGCTCTGATTGGCTATTTCAGACGTGGCTGGTACTAAATAAAAAAAGGTTGCTCAAAATGAGCAACCTTTTTTTATATCAATAAGTTTTAATTATTGTTTTACTATTTTCTGAGAAACTGTTTCTCCGTTTACATTTCCTTTGATGATATAAACCCCTTTCGCTAGAGAAGAAATATCTAAAGCAGTACCATTTTCTACAGAAGCAGATTTCACCACTTGTCCATTCATATTAACAAACTGTACATTCGCTTTAGCTCCAAAATTCAATACATCTTTAACAACAGTATTTTTAACCAAGTTGATTTTTGATTTATTCAAATCGTTTACAGCAAGATTAGATGTTATAGTTACATTATCTATATAATAAGTTGTTGTTTTCAAATCAACAGAATTCCCTAAATATTCAAATGCTAGGAACCCAACCCCACTGTATGAAGTTAAATCTAGAGTTTCTGTGTTAAAAGCTACAGCGTTACCAGCATCACCTGTAGTAATAGTTTTTAAGAGATTTTTTTGCATTGGCTGTCCATCCACCAATTTAAATAAATAAACATTAAGAGTAGCTCCGTTAGTATAAATTCCAGCCCAATCAAATTTTACAGTATTTTTTGAAATCTGATCAATATTGATTGCTGGAGAAATAAGTAATGATATATAATTGCCAGTTCCACCAAAAGCGGTCATCTGAGCAGCATTAGTAGATAGTGCAGAAATAAGTTTTACACTCCAAAGCTTACTAATATCTTGAGCAAAATTAGTCCACCCTGTTATTGCAGTCACATCAGCTGCATAAGATTGAAAATTTTCAGAAATACCTGTTACAGGAGTTCCTACTGCTAAACCATATGGGTTAACAGGGTCTAACGCATTACCTGTTAAAGTAACATTCGCTGTTGCTGATCCACTAGTAATAGTTAATGTTGCTGATTTAGCTCCTGTAGAAGTTGGTGAAAACACAACATTTAAATTCCCTCCAGTTGTTGTTAATGTGCCAGTCGCATTAAACATAGATGCATCTGTGCCAGTAATAGTATACGTTGGATTAGATGGTAAATTCGTTCCTGTAACTGATAAAGTTTTTGTACTAGACGACTCATTAACGATTACATTATTCATATTTAAAGTTGAACTTGTTGTAATTACAGGAGCCGTTTTATCATAAATTTTAATATCATCTACTCTAAACTGTGAAGATGTGACTGTATTTGTAAATCTAATACCTAAATTACTAGTAGACGGAATTGTACCTGTTGGTGTTATTAAAGTCCAATTTGATGTACCTGTACCTGTAGCTCTAGTATATGACAACTGAGTCCAAACTGGTATAGCTTGAGTCAAATCAGATACTTCAACCTTCAATTCATTATTACTTCCCGTTACACTTTTATAATGACCAAAAGACATCTCCAAATTAGAAGCGGCAATACTAGATGTATTAATTCCTGAAATCATGAAGTATTTACCCGCTACTGAATTGGTAAAAAAAACGTTTGCTGATCCAGATGCTCCAGAATATCCAGTAGATGCAGTTGAAATTCGCACATCCGCATCTCCACTATAAGTAATCCCAGAACTTATACCATTTTGATAACCTGTATAATCGGCAACAGTAGGATAAGGAGATGATGATGGTGCAATAGTACCAATATTTTCAGAATAAATTTGTGCATTAGCAACAAATCCTATTACTGCGATTAATAGAGTAAAGATTTTTTTCATAAGCTATTTTTTATATTTACAATCCCAAAATTACAAATAATATATTATAAACAGGATTTTTTAATTCTAATTTAACGTTAATTAATTATCAACAAAAAAAGCTAAATGAAATTCATTTAGCTTTAGTTTTTCAATAAAAATAAATTAAATTTATTTTTTAATCACTTTTAGAGATACTTTCTCACCATTTAATTCAGCAGTAACTACATAATTACCTTTTGGCAAAGATGACACATCTACATTAGAATTTTGAGCTGAAATCATATTAGATTTCACCAATTTCCCGTTTACATCATATACTTTCACAGAAGCATTACCTTTGGTTTGGAAAGACATTGTATTGTCTATTATTGTATTTTTAAGGAAAATATTTTTTGTTTTTGATATGCCATTAACAGAAAGAGTAGAATTCTTAGGAGTTAAAGAAAAATCGTCAATTGCTAAACCATCATCATTCCCAGAAACATTTACATCTACAAAGCGAATCCAAAAACTTTGACCAACTCCAATATTCAAACCTGAAATAGTATTAGATAGAGTTGTTCTATAAGCTGCATCATTACCATTCCTTAGCCCTACAGTCCCACTAAGGTTAGTAGTTTCATACATTAATGCATTAACAGAAGTCCATGTTCCAGTAGTAAGAGAGGTAGCATCTGTACTATATTCGAAAGTAATCTGATCTTTAATTGTAGTACCTCTAGCTGGGTCAAATCTCCATTCTTCACCAACGTAAGAAATTTCTAATTGATCAATTATATTACCTGTATCATTTTTAAATTGCGCTCCATACTTTGATAATAAATTACTACTTGCAATAGATCCTAAAGCTCTTTCAGTAGAAGAAGAAGCACCAAAGCTATAAGTATCACCAGTTGTTGAACTACCTGTACCTGCTGTATAAATTCCATCTGCATTAGTGGTAGACTCAACAAAATACCATCCAGAGAGACTCCCAGCTGGAAAAGTCACACTAACAACTTTACTACCCGATGAACCTGTTGTAGTACTTGTACCTGTTCCTGTACCTGAATTTGCTAAACCATCAAAATCTTGAGTATAGGATGTATTAAGTGCTGTTAAACTTACTTGGGAATAAGAAAAACTCGCTAAAGACAATACACTTAAAAGAGTAAATATTTTTTTCATAAATTGTTTTTTTTAAAAATTTTTTACTAAAATAATACCATTTTATTGAATTAATGATAAAAAAAATATTAATTTATAATTTTTTTTCCACAATAATCATCATTTTTTTTAGTTACTTTTACAGAGCGGTTTACAGGGGTAACTGTTGCACAACTCCCATTTTTAGAAATACTATTTCAAAAACATAAAATTTTGACCTCTTTAGAAGCAATTTTAGAGAGGTTTGTTTTTTAGTTAACGGTCAAAATTATAAAATTGGGGGTGCTTAAAATTGAGTTGTTGATGCTTTGAAAGACTGTTTTCATAAAAGCAAAGCACTTCCCTTGTTTTAGGGAAATAACTTGAGCTAAAATACTCGATTTTTTGATGGTAAAGCGCAAGTATTTTTTCAAGTTGTACGTTAAACTTGCCATTAATACGTGTTTGTTTGCGTTTTTGATTCCTCGTGTATTGACTCTCTTCATGTTCGTAAAGTTGACTAACGTTCCAATCACAGGTTCGACTGTTTTACTTCTTATTCTCGACATTTTTTTGGCATATTTTTCATTCTGTGTAAGCTTTTGATGCATGCGGTCGTAATGTTCTTTATGGATGCTGTCGTCTAGCTTTTTGAACTTGGTGCTTTTACCACAACAAGGTTCTCTTAGTGGACAGTTTTTACAATCTGTTTCACTGCTTCGGTAGGTGCGTTTGGTGTAGCCTTTACTATCGGTTTTTTCGCCTTTGAAAAGCAGTTTGGCTTGGTTGCCTTCGGGTTTTGTGCATTGGTAATAGTTTTCTTCTTTGTGGAAGGTAAATCCTTCGCGCTCGGGTTTGTATTGTCCAAAGTTGGGTATGTAGGCGTTGATATTTTTTTCGTGTAAATACGCCAACGATTCTCCACTGCTGTAACCACCATCGGCTAAAAGTTCTTGTAACTTTATTCCGTTTTCCTTTAGGTTTTCTTCTGTGAGTTCTACAATTTGTTCTAAACACTGACTGTCTCTTTTATCCGCAAAATCTGAACACGCTCCTGTAATGACATGGTGCGCATCGTCTACTACGATTTGTCCAAAATAATTTAATTGTCGCGCTTTGCCTGGTTTTACACTCACTCTAGCATCGCTATCTGTAGGTGAATAATGCGTATGATTCGATACATATTTTGGACGAATGATGTTCCCAAATTCATCTATTTTGTCTTTTCCTGTAGCGTTAGGCATTCCTTTATACGCTTCTGCTTTCCAAGCGTGGTGCTGCTCTACCAACTTCTTCCTTGCACTGGTGGTTTTAAATTCGCTGTTTTCTTCTAATTCGTTTACAAAAGCACTAACATCTTCCAAAACTTCCTTCTCTACTAAACTATCCATACTGGCGTTGGCTTTGATGAAAACGCTGTCCACCGCTTGTCGTTTTCCACGAACCATGCCTTTAGAAACGCACATTTTCAAGACTTCTTTAAACAAGTTTAAAAACACTTCTTCGCCATATAAACCGCGAGTTCGGCTAATGGTACTGTGCCAAGGAAGTTGCTCATGTACATCATAACCTAAAAACAAGCGTATCGATAAGCTATCACTACAAAAAGCAATTAATTGTCTATCTGAATTGATATTGTTTAAATATCCCACCAACAATATCTTAAAGAAAACTACAGGATCTATACTCTCCTGTCCTTCCTTACCATAATACTTTTGAGTTGCTTTATAAATGAAATCTAAATCGAGTTCGGTTTGCAATTTTCTGTAAAAATTATCCTCGGGAACTAGGTCTAATAAATTGACCGATACAAATAATTGTGGTCCAAAACTCTTCTTGCCTTGCATACATAAATTTACGAAATACCCCGTTTTTATACAAGTTTATTTGTATATTTGAGTTGTGCAACATGCACAGGGGTTTTGTGAAAAAAAAATTATTGGTATTATTCATTTTTTGTAGTGCTTTTTTTACAAAAGCACAGATTTTCACATGGAAAAACCCCAATTTCCCTACCCAAGACTCTTTAAAAACAGACTCTCTCCTATCAAAAAAACTGACTGGTGATTTTTTCAGAAAAGATACCGCCAATTTTGTTTGGAAAGAAAAGAAAATCCTTTACGATGAATCGGTTTTGGTTAAGAAAAATTCTCGTTCACAAATTCTTGGCGACTTAAACGCTAAAGGTTCCATCATTAGAGGAATCACTTTCGGGAATAACCAAGGGCAATCGGTGCAATCTTCAATGGATATGCAAATTGCTGGAAAGCTGAGTAAAGATGTTTCCATTCTCGCGAGCATTTCAGACCATAATTTGCCGATTCAAGCGGATGGTTATACCCAAACTTTACAGGAATTTGATAAAATCTATCTTCAACTCAATATTAAAGACAGAAGCATTTTAAAAGCAGGACATCTTGATTTGCAAGACGACCAAACCTACTTTGGGAGATATCAACGCAGAAGTATGGGAATTGGATTCCAAACTAATTTTGGGAAAGACAACAAAACTTTTCTGGATTTTTCAGCAGGAGTTGCCAGAAGTGAATTTAACCGAATTCGCTTTCAAGGCGTGGAAGGAAACCAAGGGCCATATCGTTTAAATGGCAAAAACGGCGAAAATTTCATCACTATTCTTTCGGGTTCTGAACAGGTTTTCATCGATGGAATTCTCATGAAACGTGGCGAAAACCAAGATTACACAATCAATTACAACACGGGAGAAATTACTTTCACGAGTTTTAGACCGATTTTCAAACAGAATTTCATCACCATTTCCTACAATTACACGATCCGAAACTACAACCGTTTCATCGTAACTTCATCAGTGAAACATCAAACAGAAAAACTGAAACTTTCCTTTGATGCTTTTCTAGAAAACGACAATAAAAACGCTCCACTTTCACTCAATTTATCCAAAGAAGACGAGCAAATTTTGGCCAATGCAGGAAACAATCAAGACTTAATGTTGGCTCCTTCTGCTGTGGTTACAGAATACGATGTGAACAAAATTTTGTACAAATTGATACAAAGCCCACAAGGAAATTATTACGAATTTTCCATTGACAAAGCGGAAACCTTGTACAACGTTTCTTTTACTTACTTTGGAGTTGGAAAAGGAGATTATAAACTAAAACAATCTACTAATAACGGAAGAGTTTTTGAATTTGTAGGCGCTGGAAACGGCGATTTTTCTGCACTTAGAAAGTTGCCTTCTCCGCAGAAATCTCAAGTATTTTCTACTTCGGCAGAATATACTTTTAACAAAGGAAAAATTGGTGGAGATTTCTCTTTGAGTAATTATGATGTTAATTTATTTTCATCTAAAAACAACGACCAGAATACAGGTTTTGCAGGAAGAATTTTCGGGAATAAAATCTTTACCAAAAACAATTGGAGCGGAACAGTTGGTGCAGAATTTCAGAGAATTTCTTCGCAGTTTCATATTTTAGATAGAATTAATGATGTGGAATTTTCCAGAGATTTTAATCTAAATCAAGAATTTAACCAAATCACACAAAACAGATTGATTTTCAGTGTTGCAAACCAATGGAAAAACACCAATTTTATTAATTACAAACTGAATTACCTAAACGAAAAACAAAGTTATAACGGCATTAAAAACGATTTAGATTTTAAATTTCTAAAGAAAAAAATAGAAACTCGAGGAAATTTATCTTACCTAAATACCACTTCAGATTTTCAAGACACAAAATTTGCAAGAGGAAATGTTTCCACTGAATTTTTAGGCAAAAAAGGAAGCTGGAGTTTTGGCGGAAGTTTCGAGCATAATGTGAAGAATTTTAACCAAACTAAAACACTTGATGTTACCAGTTTTTCCTGGAAAGAAGTTTTTGTTCAAAAAAGAGTTGGCGACAGTTTACGAACCAAATTGTTGGCAAAATCTTATTTCAGAGCCAATGATTCTGTGCGTGATAATGCTTTAAAAAAAATGAATAATATTCTCGGTTTAATGCTGGAAAGTCAGTTGATTAGAACCGAAAAAACACAACTTTCCACTCTCGTTCATTATAGAAAATTTTTCTACGAAAATGAATTAAAAACGCAATTTAATTCAGATTTTGTGATTGGAAACATTCAGTACAATCAACAATTTTTCAAAAACGGAATGCGTTTACAAGCGTTTTATGAACTCGGAAACGGACAAGAAGCACAGCGAGAATTCCAGTATTTAAAAGTAACAGACGGACAAGGAATTTACAAATGGACGGATTATAATGGCGACGGAATTCAGCAGTTAGATGAGTTCGAAATTGCAGAATATGCTGATTTAGCGCAATATATAAGAGTTTACACGAATACTGTAAAATACACACCTTCCAACAAAAATAAATTGCAACTTTCGCTTTCGGTGAATCCTTATATTGTTTTTAATTCTGACAATCAGTTTTTAAGACGTTGGAATTTTAACATTTCACTCAATGCCCAAAATTCCTTCTTCAAAGAAGACCGAATTTTAGAATTTAATCCATTTAAAACCGAAAATAATCAAATTTTAAAAAATCAGAATTTGCTATTTTCTGTACTTTTCAATCCGACCGAAAAATCTGGCTGGAACGGAAATTATCGTTTTATCGACAATCAAAATTTAGTCAATGCCAACTTCAGCATCGAAAAGAAAAACACGCAAACTCATTTGGTCAATTTTGGATATTGGTTTAATAAAAATCTCCGCGCAGATTGGGAAAATCAGTTGCAGAATTACCAATCTTCGTCACAATTATTCAAAACACGCGATTACACTTTAAACATCTACGAAACCAAGCCAAAATTGGTTTACAAACTTTCAGAAAGCATACAAACCGAAGTTTCTACCGCTTATAAAATCAAGGACAGAAAAGACGGTGCAGAATTCTTAAAAACCTTTGATGCCACTGGAACTTTGCAATGGGAAAAACAGAAAACTTCCATCCGTGGAAATTTCAGTTTCATCAATAATGATTTCACAGGAAACGCTTTCAGCATTGTAGGAAATCAAATGCTCGACGGATTAAAACCTGGCAAAAACCAGGTTTGGAGCGTTATTCTTCAACAAGCATTAAACTCTTTCCTTCAACTCAATGTGAATTACGAAGGCAGAAATTCTGGTGAAAGAACAATTCATATCGGAAGTGTGCAAGTTCGTGCTTCATTCTAAATCGTTTTGCTTATTTTTGCAAAATGGTAAAAATAGGCAACATAGAACTTCCTGATTTTCCGCTTTTATTAGCACCTATGGAAGATGTGAGTGATCCTCCTTTCCGCAGATTATGCAAATTACACGGCGCAGACTTAATGTATTCAGAATTTATTTCTTCTGAAGGCTTGATTCGTGATGCGATGAAATCTAGGAAAAAACTGGATATTTTTGATTACGAAAGACCTGTAGGAATTCAGATTTTTGGCGGCGATGAAGAAGCGATGTCACTTTCTGCCAAAATTGTAGAAACTGTAAATCCTGATATTGTGGACATCAACTTCGGTTGTCCCGTGAAAAAAGTAGTTTCCAAAGGAGCCGGAGCTGGCGTTTTGAAAGATGTAGATTTAATGGTTCGTCTCACTAAAGCTGTGGTAAATTCTACACATCTTCCTGTTACGGTGAAAACGAGATTAGGTTGGGATGTTGATACAATTAATATTGAAGAAGTAGCACTCAGATTGCAAGATGCAGGAATTAAAGCGTTGACGATTCACGCAAGAACCAGAAGTCAAATGTACAAAGGTGAAGCAGATTGGGAATATATTTCTAAAATCAAACAAAATCCTAATATTGAAATTCCGATTTTTGGAAATGGTGATATTGATTCTCCTGAAAAAGCTTTAGAATACAGACAAAAATACGCTTGTGATGGAATGATGATTGGTAGAGCGGCGATTGGTTATCCTTGGATTTTTAATGAAATTAAACATTTTTTTGAAACGGGAGAAAAATTACCAGAACCAACGATTTCTGACCGACTTCTTGCCGTAAAACAACACGCAGAATGGAGTGCAGAATGGAAAGGCGAAAGATTAGGCTTGATAGAAATGCGACAACATTACAGCAATTATTTCCGTGGAATTTCTCATTTTAAAGAATTTAAAACCAAATTTTTGCAAGTTTTAAGTTTGGAAGAATTTTATGAATTGTTAGAAGAAACGGAAGAATTTTATAAAAACAAAATCGAAATTTTATAAATTTAATTCAATCCTTCAAGGATTTAAAATCCTTGAAGGATTATTTATATAACTATGAAAATCATCTCTTACAACGTCAACGGAATTAGAGCAGCTTTTACCAAAGATTTTATCGGTTGGTTGCAAGTGGCTAATCCTGATATTATCTGCATTCAAGAATCTAAAGCTGGAAACGACCAAATAGACATCGAAAGTCTGGAAAAAGTAGGTTACAAAAGTTATTGGCATTCTGCGGTAAGAAAAGGTTATTCTGGAGTGGGAATTGCGAGCAAAATAGAACCAAAACACGTAGAATACGGTTGCGGAATAGAACATTATGATAACGAAGGCAGAATTATAAGAGCAGATTTTGAAGATTTTTCGGTGCTTTCCGTGTATGTACCGAGTGCTTCTAATATTGAGCGATTAGGCTTTAAACTTCAGTTTGCTGAAGATTTTCTAGAATACATTAAAAATTTACAGAAAGAAATCCCGAATTTGGTGATTTGTGGCGATTTCAACATTTGTCATGAAGAAATAGACATTCACAATCCAAAAGGTCTCAAAAACACTTCAGGATTTTTGCCTGTAGAAAGAGAATGGATGACAAAATTCCTAAAAGAATGTAATTTGATTGATAGTTTTCGTTATTTGCATCCAGATAAGCAAGAATTTTCTTGGTGGAGTTACAGACAAAATTCTAGAGCGAAAAACTTAGGCTGGAGATTAGACTACCATTTCATTACAAAATCCCTTGAAAACCAATTAGAAAGAGCTTTAATTTTAAAAGAAGCCGTACACAGTGATCATTGTCCAGTATATATTGAACTAAAAGATTAAAAATAGATCTTTTTATAAACAAAAAAACCACCTTTTCAGGTGGTTTTAATCGTTAATCGACAATTTCATATTCTATAGGAATAGTTCCAGAACTATGATCACCAATTTCTTTAAAAGCAGCTTTTGTCATATCAAAAGCTCTACTTTTGTGAAATGGACCTCTGTCATTAATTCTAACTACAACAGATTTTCCTGTTCTTAAGTTAGTAATTTTTACTTGTGTTCCAAATGGTAATCTCATATTTGCAGCAGTAAGTTTAGAATTATCAAAAACTTCACCACTTGCAGTTTTTCTACCGTTAAATTTATCGTGGTAGAACGATGCAAAACTTGTGTTAGCATCATTGGTATTATATTTGAAAGAATATAAACCAAGAGTTGAAATCATCATTATGATTACGAGAATTGCTCTTTTCATCATTTTGAATATTTTTTGTGGGTTTTACAGGCGCAAAGTTATCATGAACCTCTTTTAGCACACAACCAAGTTGTTAAATTTTCTTAATTTTATGTTAAAAATTTGTTAAACAACTCTCTCAACTACCTATTCATAGGAAATAACAGAAAATGTTAAAAAATGTTAAAAAATATGTTAAAATTGTTAACATTATTAACTATTTAAAGCATTGTTTTTTGCCAATTCAAAAACATTATCAACGAAAACAATTGAATAAAATCAAAAAAATCACCAATTAATTGATGATTTTCTATTATTGATTACATTAATTTAAATTTAACTTAATGTAAATTTTATGGTTTTACGTAAAGAAATAAGAAATATTATTCTGCAATTTCACCATACAAATCGAACTCTTCTGCGGAAGTAATTTTAATATTTACAAATTCACCAATTGAAATATAAGTGTCTTTTGCTTCCACTAAAACCGTGTTATCTACATCTGGAGAATCATATTCCGTTCTTCCCACGAAATAATTTCCTTCTTTTCTATCAAAAATACATCTGTAAGTTTTTCCGATTTTTTCTTGATTCTTTTCCCAAGAAATCTGAGACTGTAATTCCATAATTTCTTCTACCCTAGCTTGTTTTACCTCTTCTCGAACATCATCTTCTAACACATACGCGCTTGTATTTTCTTCATGAGAATAGGTAAAACAACCCAATCTATCAAAACGTTGCGTACGAACCCAATCTTTTAATTCTTGGAACTTTTCTTCCGTTTCACCAGGGAAACCAACAATTAGCGTAGTTCTGATAGCCATATCTGGAACTTTCTCACGGAATTTATCCAATAAAGCATTGGTTTTTTCATAAGTAGTTCCACGCTTCATGGCTTTCAGAATTTCTGTATTAATGTGCTGAAGCGGAATATCTATATAATTACAAATTTTAGGCTCTGATTTAATCAATTCTAATACATCTTCTGGAAAACCTGAAGGAAATGCATAATGCAGACGAATCCATTCTATTCCTTCTACTTTTACCAATTCCTTTAATAAATCTCCTAATGCTCTTTTCTTGTATAAATCTAAACCGTAATAGGTAAGGTCTTGAGCAATTAAAATGAGTTCTTTCACACCAGATTTTGCAAGTTTTTGTGCTTCTATGACTAGGTTTTCAATTGGAGTAGAAACATTACCACCTCTCATCAAAGGAATGGCACAAAATGCACAAGGTCTATCACAACCTTCAGCGATTTTCAGGTAGGCATAGTGTTTTGGAGTAGTAGTTAAACGTTCTCCTACTAATTCATGTTTATAGTCTGCACCAAGATGTTTTAGCAAAATTGGTAAATCTCTAGTCCCAAAATATTGGTCTACATCTGGAATTTCTCTGATTAAATCTGGCTTATATCTTTCTGAAAGACAACCTGTAACGAAGACTTTCTCTACTTCTCCTCTATTTTTAGCTTCTACAAAATCTAAAATAGTATTGATGGATTCTTCTTTGGCATTATCGATAAAACCGCATGTGTTAATCACTACGATGTCTCCACGTTGTTCGTGGACTACTTCTTTGCCGTTTGCTTTGAGCTGTCCCATTAAGACTTCTGAGTCGTAGATGTTTTTTGAACAGCCTAGGGTTACGATGTTAATTTTCTTTTTGCCTACAGATTTTGTTCTCATGTATGATAATTGATGGATGGTAAGTATTGAATTATTTAAGATTGCAAATTTATGAAATTAAAAAGGAACTTTAGAAAAGAGTTTTTTTGAGGTAAAATTTGCTTATTCATTTCATGCACTTTTCATGCACTATCTATGCTTTATCTATGGAGTATCTATGGATTTGAAGTGATGTGGTGATGAGGTGATGAGGTGATGAGGTGATGTGGTGATGTGGTGATGTGGTAATGTGGTGATGTGGTGATTTGGAAATTTGAAAATGAGAAAATTGATAATAAATGATTTTTGGATAAAAAAAAGAACCGAAAATTCGGTTCTGGTATTTTTTAGTAAGCTCCTGTTTTTTTGTAGATGTAATATTTGGAATATATGTAGGTGATGAAGGTAGGCAGAATTAAATACAACACACCTTCCCAGAAGTTGAGTCCGAATTTAATGACACAAGCGTTAATCAGTAACTGAACGCCTCCATATAAAGTAGCCACCAAAAGATGTGACCATTTCATTTGGTTGACCAACAACTGATATAAATGATGACGGTGTGCTTCAAAAATATTTTCCTTTAGTTTTATTCTTTGAAGAATGGTTGAAATCACTTCTATTCCATACACTGCGATGAATAATAAATATGTTAAATCTTCGGTTTTTACCATCAACAATCCTAATAAAGCTAAAACCCAAAATGCAATGCTCATGCTTCCAACATCTCCTGCGAAACATTTGGCTTTTTTTCTAAAATTGAAAAATAAAAACACCAAACTTGCCAAAATTGGGTAGATAATAAAATGAGCATCGGTGAATGTAACTCCATATTGATTGATGTAATAAAACGTGAGCAACATGACCAAGCTGTACACTCCCGTAATTCCATTGATGCCATCCATAAAATTGTAGGCATTCAGTACTCCTATTACAAAAATATACACCAAAGGAATGAACCAAATGGATGCAGAGGTGAATAATCCTAAGAAATAAATCAGCAAGGTTACGGCTACAAAATGAAATAATAATCTCAATTTGCTCGATAAATCTAAAATATCATCCAGAAAACTAATGGTAGATAAGGCTAATAATCCTAACCCAAAACTCCAATAATCTTCCGGTAAAAAGTAATCTTTTCTGTACGCAGCACTCACCACAAAATACAGCACAAATGCAATCGGAAAAATAATTCCACCTCCACGAAGTGTAATCTGCGTATGAGAACTTCTGTGATTGGGCTTATCTATAATATTAAACTTGTCTGCTATTCTAAAATAAAGCAGTTCTAAGACCAACAATATAAACGTAACGATGATGAATTCCATAAATTATTTAAAACTTTTAATCGTTTTTTCTAAACCTTCACTTGCAGAAACAGGCAATTGGTCTATTCCTAAAGCATTTTTTATTTTCTGATTGCTTACCCAATAATTTTCGGTCAACTTTTTTAGTCTTTCTGAGTTTAAAGGTAATTTCATCACATCTCCCATTTTGGCAGTTGCCGAAATGAGTTTTGAAGAAATTTTCCATAATTTTTCTTTTTTTCCAGAAGTATTGGCAATGAGTTTTACCAATTCATTGGTAGAAAGCACCTCATCATCTGCAAAATTATAAATCCCTGAACCTACGTTCTTATTAGAAAGCATTTCTAAAATTAAAAAATTAAGATTGTCAATGCTTAAAAATGAACGTTTATTTTCAAAAGCGGCTAATGGATAAGGAATGCCTTTTTGTACAAATTTATACAAAAGATTTAAGTTTCCTTTATTTCCTGGTCCGTGAATCATGCAAGGACGAATGATGAACAATCGTTTATTTTTTGGTAATTCCTTATTTAATAAAAATTTTTCAGCTTCTAATTTAGACTTCCCATAAGGTGTTTTGGGGTCTGATGCATGGTTTTCATCTAAGAACCCTTCTACGGAGTCTGCTGTAGCTTTAACACTACTGAAGTAAAAAAAATCTTTCACTGATGAGTTTAAAAAATTTTCAAATAATTTTTTTGTAAGTTCTGTATTTACTTCAAAATATTCTTTTTCGATAGATATATTTTTTGTATCATGAGCTTTCCCCGCCAAATGAATAATGGCATCTGCAGAAGAATCTAAAGTCCAGGAATTTCTTAAGGAAAGGCTTTCTATTTGACATTCTTTATTTTCTAAAAAAGAAGATAAATTTTTTCCTACAAAACCTGATGCCCCTGTAATAGTTATTCTCATTTTAATTTTTAAAAATATAGTCCATTAATTTCCACAAAACCCTATACTTTACTCTAAATTTTGAATAATTCAAATCATTTTCATTGAATGCTCTTTGAACTTCATTAGTGATTATTTTATAACTACTAGCACCAGAGCTACTAGCCCCACCAACTAACATTTTGGTTGTAATAATTCCCGAATATTTAAAATTTATTTTATTCTTCAAAAAATATCTTATAATTAACTCATAATCTGCAGCTATTTTATAGCCTAACTTATAAAGTCCCAATTTATTATAAACTAATTTCTTTATAAATATGGATGGATGAGGAGGCATAAACCCAAGTCTTAGCTTGTTTGGTGTCCAATTTTTAGAACTATACTTTCTGATTATCTTATTATTTTTCACTTGAACAATATCACCAATAATAGCATCTACATCTTTTTGTTGTTCCAAAAAATTTATTAAATCTTGTATTGTATTATTTGAATAAAAAACATCATCTGAATTTAATATCCCTATAAAATCCCCACTTGCTTTTTCAATTCCTTTGTTAATTGCATCATAAAGACCTTTATCTGATTCAGAAATCCATGAAGAAATAATTTTTTCATATTTTTTTATGATTTCTATTGTTTCATCTTTGGAGCCTCCATCAACAACAATATATTCAATATTCTGACAAGTTTGACTTTTAACAGATTTAAATGTGTCTTCTATAGTTTTAGCACTATTAAAACACACAGTAATTATTGAAATTTTCATATTAATGTTTTTTATTTTTATTATACAAATAAGTATAATAATCTATATATAGATTAAAAGTATTGTCCCAATTAAATTTTTCGCTTTGCTTTAAACCCCTTTCTGTTAACTGGTTTCTAAATTCTGAATTTTCAAGTCTTTTTAAACTTTCAAAAATAGCTAAAGGATTTATATTATCTATTAATATTGCCCCATTACCTGCTACTTCAGGAATTGAAGAGCTATTAACAGCTATTACAGGACATTTAGTCTTCATTGCTTCTACTATTGGAATACCAAACCCTTCATAAAGTGAGGGGTACAAAAGTGCAAAAGCTTTATTATATAGATAATTCAATTCTTTATTTTTCAATTTAGATATTATTAAATACCTATTTCCTATCTCTTTTTCTACAAATTTTTTTTCTTCATCAGAAAGAGCTTCACCTACAATTACCAATTTATATTTTTCTTTTACTAGACTTGCTGCCTTTACAGCTACGTTGAAGTTTTTATAGCTTGCGGTTCTATGCCCTACATATAAGAGATATTTTTGATTTTCTAAAGATTTAAATCTTTTTTCTTTATCTTGAATACTAAAATCTTCCTCTATTACAAAAAAATCATCACTTACTCCATTATATATTACTCTTATTTTGCTTTCATCTATCTGTGGTATTAGTTCTAATAAATCTTTTTTTGTGTTTTCAGATATACATATGACTCCATCCGAATTCAATACTGCATGTCTTTTCTGCTGAAAATTCACCCATCTTGCCAATCCCTTTCTAAATTTTTCAGTTGTTAGATCGTGAATGGTAGTTACATTAATAGCATTTTTAGATTTGGAAACCCTATAATAACTAGAATGAAATATAGATCTGTCATTTATTTTAGGAGTAAAATTTAAATACCTTCTAATACTTAAAGTTAAAAAACTTTCTGTTTTTACATTATTCAAAATTAAACTATTTCGAAATAAATTATGATTACTTTCTATTTGATCATAAAATACTATATCATGTTTTTTTGAAACATTTAATCTTTTAGATAATTCTGCCCAATAAACAGAAACACCACCTGACTTTTGTAGATTATAAACTATGTTGTCGTATATTATTCTCATATTAACATTTGTCATTATTTAAACCACTCCTTAAGTTATTAATAAAAAGTGTCCACTTTTTGCTGACGATTTACATCTGTTGATTTTTTTTCTATATATTTATCTAGCAGATACTATTTTTTTATCAGTTTTTTCTAACTATTAAATTAAATAGTCTAGTAAAAACTTTACAACCTTCTATGTTTATGTATAGGGTATCTATTAGAATTATTTTACTTTATTAATTATTTCATTATATAAAAATATGTATTTTTCAGTAATTATCTCTGGCAAGTAATTCTTAATATTTTGTTTACCTTTTAATATCAAATCTAATCTGATTTCATCATTTTCTAAAACATCTAAGGCCTCACTAATATCTTGAACGCTATTTGGGTCAACAAAAATTGCTCCATCACCTGCAACCTCTTTTAATGGAGATATATTAGAAGTAATAACAGCACAATTTCTAGCTTGTGCTTCTAAAATAGGCAAACCAAAGCCCTCATATAATGAAGGGAAACACAATACATCTGCATTGTCATAGCAATTTAATAATACTTCATCAGAAATATTAATCAAATTATTATAATGCAAATTATTTTCATTTATTTTCTGTAGCAGGGATGAACTTAAATCACCTATAATAGTTATTTCAATTTGTTTACCTTTTGCAGCATCAAAAATTTTTTCGATGTTTTTATTACTTCTAGTACCAACTACTAAAACATTTAGCAATTTATTTTGTTTCAAAAAATTAGTATCAATTGGTTCTACAGTTAATAAATTTGGAATAACAGTAATTTTTGACTCAGCAGAAGGAATTAACTCTAAGATTTCATTTTTAGTTTTATCAGAAATAACCGTAATATATTTTGCTTTTTTTATAGGAAGATAGACCCAAAATATATAATAAATCCATTTTTTTATACCATTGTATTGATTCATCCCTACCAAATCATGAATAGTGAGTATCGTTTTTTTGGCATTTAATGTAAATATAGCCCAATGGATGTCTCCTGTAATATGATTAATTTCTGCTTGATTTTTTCTAAAATATAACATAGATCTAATTATGCTAATAATAGAAAAATTATAAGGATTAACGATATTATAAGTTTTAACACCTCTTTTCTCTATAGATTTTATAATAGTATCAAATAATTTTTCGATACTAATCTGATGTTGTTGAAATTCTCTAAAAAAAAAATTAATTTTCATATTTAATATATACTGAAAATGGTTTTAAATGGAATCACTATTGTACGATAAAAAATATCTCTTATTTAATTTGTTACAATAAATTATTAAAAACACTTCTATAAGGAATAAAAATTTCAGGATATGCTGAAATGGATTGATTAAGATAAAAAATAGATACAACAATAAAAATTAACACAAAAATAGGTCTGTACTTCTTATCAACAATAAAAAACAAAGACGAAGTTAATAAAGCTTCGAATACGTTAAAGTAAAAACCACCTCTACTCACCATAACTAAAAGAGTTTTGTAGAATAAAAAATAAAAACAAGTTCCAAAAACATATGCATTAAGAAAAACATTAAAATACTTTTCTTTTAATGATATTTTATTTCTAAAATAAATGAAGAACAAAGGTATAATAATACGCTTAGCAATACCAAAAGTAGAGACCTGTGCCCTTTCAAGCTCTTGTTTTGCACTATCTAAATATGCTTCAGTTTTAGACATTGCATGTTCACTGACAACTCCAAACAAAGAAAATATTTTAAAAGGTAATTGTGTATTGCCAATTATAAAAGAACATAATATAGCAATCAAAATATACTTAGAATCTATTTTTCTATTAAAAAAAAGATATATAGAAAATAAAAGTGCAGAAGTATGAAATAAAAATCCGCCAACTATAAAACCAAAAAAAATATAATAATTATTGGTTTTAAGATAATAATATAAACCCATCAAACAAAATGCTAATGCAATCGATTGTCTATTTGCCCCTACCATGCCTATAAAAAGAGAATAAAAAAGCATTATAGCAACGAATGGCGCAGATGAAATTTTGTAAAAAACAAAAAATATTACGAAATAAAAAACTAAACTTTGGAATAGGACAAACAGATTATAATTATCTGAAATATAATGAAAACCTATTTGCAAGATCTGAAATGCAACTTCAACAGAATAATTTTTAAAATCTAAATCTTGAATAGATATAAAATAATATTTAAAAAAACTTTCGTACATATCCCAATCTGTTGCCATTTTATCACGTAGCCCAAATTGCAATGCTACTAAAAGATAGGCAATCCCATAAAAAAATGTTCTAAATTTAGAATATTGAGTATTACTAATTAGATTATCTAATATGGCAAAAAAACCTAATAAGAAAATGGTACTTATATACAAAAGCATTTTTAAACTATATAATAAATTTTTAAAATAAATTAAGTTTATTCAATATATCTTTCATTCTATTTTCATAGGTATGGTGCTTGTGAAAATGTTCACATTGCTTTTTAGAAATCTCATGCCTAAGCAATGGCTGATCAAGAAAATATTTTATTTTTTCAATCGCTTCGTCTATTGTCTTATAGGTGAATTTTTCTACATCTACAGCTGAATATTCTTCCAAAACTGGTTTATAGTCACACAATTGAAATGCTCCAATCCCATTAATTTCAAAAAACTTCACATTAGCTGAATTTATTTCTGCATAATGAAAATTATTTAATACTATTTTAGACCCAAAAAGTACTTCAGCTTTTCTATCTCCGGTAATGTACTCATTTCTAAAACTTTTTGTAATCTCTTCTCTAGGAAATCGCCTGTCAGGCACCCCAAAAAGCGCTACATTAACACCTGAATCAATAACTTCAGAAGCCATTCTAGCTCTATACGGATACATGGTACCAAACATTGTAACATCTATATTAATTTCATTTTCCAGCTGAAATCTATCCCTTTTAATAGGTTTGTGTACTCTTGGATTAAGTGCTTCTGGTAGATAAAAGGTATTCAACTTCATTTTATCTTTCATAAAATCTACAATAAAAGAATCTTTGGTAAAATAAGCGTCATAGTCTGAAGCAAAAACCTGTTGATTTTCAAATGTAGTGATTGCATCTGGGTTGATATGAATAACCTTTGTATTTCTTAAATTGGTTTTAATCTTTTTAATACAATTAGGGTGAATAAATCTATAGGTAGCAATTACCAAATCTGGGGCTTGTTCTATTACTTTATTTGCAATTTTATCAAAAATATAATCATCATATTTTTTAAATAGTTTTGTAGCGTAATAATTATATCTGTATGGAATTTTTATTACATCTGAAATATCAATATGAAATACCTCATGTCCTAAAAAAGTAAGAGAATCATGTATGTGATATTCTAGACTATCAAAATCTTTGCTTCCTATAATTGCTATATTCATAAAAGCTTATTTATATTATTTCTAAAGAAACTCATATTTTCTTTAAAAGTATAATTTGAATTAAAAAATCTTACAGGAGTACATAATATTTCAAAAAAAGCATATTTAAAAAAATTTCCAGGATCATTCTTTTTGAAGTATAATGTTTGACTATTTTGTATGATCTTTCTTTTCCAGTTGTTTACCTTAGAACTTGCACCTTCAAGGTGAATGATCTTTGTCTGATTAATAATATAATTTGTTTTAGAAAGGTTGGAAATTCTCTTCTGAAGATCCGTTTCTTCAAAATACAGAAAAAAATCTTCATCAAAGCCATTCACCTTATTAAATAAATCCCTTCTTAAAAACATATCTGCTCCGCTCACCATATCAACTTTTGTGATATCTTTGAATTCGATATTATCATAAGTTTTATATTTTGTTTTGAAAAACAAATTTAAATAATCTGAAATATAATATTTAATCTGAGGAAAAGATCCGGCAGAATTTATTCTGTTTAAGTTCTCGTCACATAAAACCGCTCCTAATACGCCGATATTCAATTTACGTTCGTTAGCTTCAAAAAAATCTTTTAAAATTTTTATTGAATTTTCTATCAATATTGTATCCGAATTCAATATGAATAAAAACTCTCCATTGGCATACCTATTACCTAAATTATTTGCTTTTCCAAAACCGAGATTTTCTTTGGAATAAATATATTTTATCTCATTTCTTCGTTCAAAATATTCCTTTGAGCCATCAGTAGATCCATTATCAACAAGTATAATCTCATATTCTACGCCCTTTGTTTGAGATATAATGGATGCTATACAATTCTCCGTTATATCTTTTGTATTATAATTTACAATTATTATTGAAACCTGCATTTACTGAATTTTATCTAGTGAGAAGACTTTATGTTCTTCAAGTTAATATACTCAATAATGTTATCTATCTCTTTGTAAAATATACTTTCTTCTTCGACAATTCTACTTCTATAGTAGACAAAGTCTTTATTATGCTGTTCGTAATTATCAAATATATTATTTATTGTATTTTTAATCTTTTTAATATCGATTCTAGAAAATTTATAGTTTTCACTTATTGGAACATCCTCGAAATATTTTGCAGATCCTTTTGCAGCTACAATAACACAACATCCATTTATACATGCTTCCCTTGGGATCCTATCCTTTCCTGGATGATTACCAAAATCAATATAAACTTTTGCCGTTCTAAGTAATTCCTTCATTTGTACACGTGTAAGTCCAGATAATGGTACAAATTTTATTTCTGGTGCAGATTTAATTAATCTTCTGGTTGTCCTAATTCCTTTTGCTGGATTGTATAAAACTATATTTTGTTTAACAAGATTGGAGTTTCCTGCAAGATAATCTTGTATAAATTCTTTATTAATATAATCACTTAGGGGCAATTGATTGTAAAATCCTAAATTAAATATTTCATGCTGAGCATATTTGGACTGATAAACATTGATTAGTCTATCTTTATAGCATTTTCTAAGTGATGAAATACTTGTACACAACTTAATATTATAAAAATATATCTTAATTAATAACTGTTTCCATGTAAAATACCCCTTAAAAAAGTACTTTAAGTAGTCAAAAATTGAAGCTATGCCAAAGAAGTTATCAAAAGACATCCACCAAAAAAATAATTTAATATTTTTTGTTTGTCTAGCAAAGTATAAAGAACTTTCTGGTATAAACAAATAGTTTTTATCATTATCTTCAATATCAACAGAAGTTTTAATCTTATATTTTCTAAAGCCTTCTGGAATTTCCTCATTTACTATTTTATCCTTTGAATAATAAACTATATAACATTGCAGACCTTTTTTATTAAGATAGTCCACAAGTTGATGAGCTAATTCTGTCCCTCCTGTCTGGTAATTAGCTGGACATAAAACATATATCTTATTTTCCATAACTTTTACAAATTTCTAAAGCTTCGCCTATTACATGATGCATATCCATATATCTGTAGGTAGCAAGCCTTCCTACAAAAGAAATTTTATATAGTTTCTTTACCTCATTTTCATATAGAGTAAGTTTTTCCATATCATCTTTTAACCTTTTAGGATAGTAAGGAATATCTGCTTCCTCAGTTTCTTTACTGAATTCTTTGAAGTAAGTTGTTTTCTCATGTTCTTCCCAAGGAGTAAAATGTTTATGCTCATGTACTCTGGTATATGGAACTTCAGGATCTGCATAATTTATGACAGGATTACCCTGATAATCTCCTTCTGCTACAGCTCTTTCAAAATAAACGGTTCTATACGAAAGTCTTCCGTATTTATAATTAAAAAAAGCATCTATAGGCCCGGAATAGAAAACTTTTTCATATTCTGAAAGATCCCATGAAGAATCAAACTTTGTATTAAGTTTAACTTCAATATTACTGGAGGAAAGCATTTTCTCGAAAATTGCGGTATATCCATCTCTTGGAATTCCCTGATAAGGATTTGCATAATAATTATCATTATAATTAAATCTTACAGGTAATCTTTTGAGAATACTTGCCGGTAATTCTGTTGGTTCACATCCCCACTGCTTTTTTGTATAACCATAAAAGAAAGCTTTATAAAGATCTTCCCCGATAAACTTCATGGCTTGCTCTTCAAAATTTTGAGGCTCTTCAATATCTTTTTTTGCAATTGATTCTATAAATATTTTTGCCTCATCCGGACTCATAGTTTTATTAAAAAACTGGTTTATGGTATGCAAATTAATAGGCATAGAATAAACATTTCCTTTATAAATTGATTTTACGCGATTTACAAACGGAACCATTTCGCAAAAATTCTGGATGTAATCCCAAACTTCTTTATTGTCTGTATTAAAAATATGTGGACCGTATTTATGTACCATTACATTGGTTTCCGGATCTCTCTCTGTATAGCAGTTTCCCCCTATATGATCACGCTCATCTATTACAGTAATGTGATTTTCTGGATTTTTACTTAACTGCTCTGCTATGACTGCTCCTGAAAATCCAGAACCTATAACCAAAAATTTTTTCATAATATTTTATTTTCTATTTTTGATTGTCCTAATGATTTCTTGCGGTGCAAAATAATCTAGGACAAAAATCTTTATTTTTTCTCTTTTTAAAGCCAAATACATTATAATGGTAACAAAACTTTCAACGATTAGGCAATTCCATGCAGTACCTATATATCCGTAGTATTTACTCATTACTATATTAAGTAGAATCCCTATTACACTCGCTATAAAAGTGGTTTTAAAAAAAAGCTTGTCAAGTCCTAAATTTAACATTATCTGAATTCCAAATATATTAGACATACCAATAATAAACGGAAGAAAAGAAATAATTTGAAGAACGGGGATAGAATTATCAAATTTATGCCCATAAACTAATCTTATCATCCACGGAGCAAATATTAAAATAGATATAGATGCTAAAAATGTTATATAAAAAACTATAGGAACAACTCTGTTTATAAGGCTAATCCCGTATTCTTTTGATACGGAAAATCCTTTTCCAATGAAAGGATAAAGCGACATAGAAATAGGTATAGTGATTAGAGAGCTTATAATATTTAAAAAATTCTGGCTTGTAGTATAGTAGCCAATCTCTCTTGTATTTGCAAAAAAACCTAATACCACAACATTGGTTGAAGTGTATAAACTTATCACCACAGTAGAAAAAAACACCATTCTCTCTGCCAAAATTACCTTATAAGCTTTATCCAAGGAAATTAATTTATAATTTATTTTATATTTCTTTTTAGCCAATATAAATAGAAAAAGATTTATTCCTATGAAGAATATTGTAGTTAATGTTGGAATCCAGTAATAATCACTCGCTTTTTTAACCAATATAAATACAAAAATAGTATTCACTAGCCCTCTTATAAAATTTAGCTTTGCAAAAATCTGAAGATCCTGAAATCCCTGGTAAATGTATTGAGGAGAAATTACTGTAGCAATGCATCCAATAAATAAAATGACTGGAACATAAATATCCTTTTGGATAGGATTAAAAAAATATATAGAAATGATAAATAAAAAAACAGAAATAACAAATAAAATCAACCTAGAAGTAATTACTTCAGATACTATATTATCAATATTTTCTTTTTCCTTCGAGTGCAGAGTTATTTTTCTAGTTGCTGTCAAATCAAATCCATAGCTTATTAAAAGAGCAAAATATGCAATAAACGCTGTAGCATAATTAATTAAACCATAACCATCAGGCCCAATTATCCTAGATACGTATGGTACAGTTATTAAAGGAAAAACATAGTTTACAAGCTGTATAATTCCTAATGATGCAATATTTTTAAACAATCTGGTTTTAACCATAATTTCTAATTAGAATTTTTAATCAATAAAGAATTAATTAGCAACATACCATTCATAAATACTTTCTATCCCTTCTTCAATTCCCACCTGATGTTTCCATCCTAATCCATTCAATTTAGAAGGGTCAGTCAATTTTTTCATGGTACCATCTGGCTTTGAAGAGTCGAAAGAAATAGCTCCTTGATAGCCTATTGTTTTAGAAATAAGAATAGACAAATCTTTAATGGTTATATCAGAACCAGTACCAATATTGATGTGCGTGTTTCTTATCTCTTTTTTATCTTTTATCAAATCTTTAAAGTCAACATTCTGCATTACATAAATACAAGCATCTGCCATATCTTCGCTCCAAAGAAATTCTCTCATAGGTTTACCTGTACCCCAGAGCTCTACTCTATTCTCAAATACCCCATATTTTGATAAAATAGCTTTTATTTCTTCTAATGAATGTTCTCCATTTATTCCTTCTACCGGTCTTTTATTAAAATCTTTTTTCAGTAAGTCTATATTATTTTCCATTAAACACTTTGATAAAAAAATTTTTCTTATCATGGCAGGTAAAACATGACTTTTTTCTAAATCAAAATTATCATTAGGCCCATAAAGATTAGTAGGCATTACCGAAATAAAATTGGTGCCATACTGTATATTCAAGCTTTCACACAATTTAATTCCTGCTATCTTAGCAATAGCATAAGGTTCATTGGTGTACTCTAACACATTAGTCAATAACTCTTCTTCATTTATTGGCTGCCTGGCTTCTTTAGGAAAAATACAAGTACTGCCTAGAAATAATAATTTCTTCACTCCAAATTTATAAGCATTATATATTACATTTTGCTGTATCTGAAGATTATTGTAAATAAAATCTGCTCTATAAATGTTATTAGCCATAATTCCTCCCACATGTGCTGCAGCTAGAAAAACATATTCTGGCTGTTCTTCTTCAAAAAATTTTTGAGTAGCCACTGCATCCATTAAATTGAGCTCAGACGAAGTCCTCCCCACAAGATTTTTATACCCTTTAATTTCTAATTGCTTCCAAATGGCAGAACCAACTAAACCTCTATGACCTGCAATATATATTTTACTTTCTAAATTCATTTTACGAAAATTGTTTTTTAGCCAATAGAAGATCAGAAGTGATCATATCCTTTACCAACGCTTCGAGATTATATTTCGGTTTCCATCCTAATTTAGTTTTAGATTTTGTAGGATCACCAATCAAAAGATCAACTTCTGTAGGGCGATAATATCTAGGGTCTACTCTTACCACGACTTTATCAATTTCTAATTGATATTCTGGATTATTACAAGCTTTTACTTTTGCAATTTCATTTTCTTGCTCTCCTTCAAATTCTAACTCTATTCCTACTTCTGCAAAAGACATTCTTACAAAATCACGAATATACGTAGTAACCCCTGTAGCAATTACATAATCCTCTGGGGTTTCTTGCTGAAGAATTCTCCACATGGCCTCTACATAATCTTTAGCATGCCCCCAATCTCTTTGTGCATTTAGGTTTCCTAAATATAAACAGTCTTGTTTTCCTAAAGCAATAGCAGCGGTAGCCATTGTAATTTTACGGGTTACAAAAGTTTCACCCCTTCTAGGAGATTCATGATTAAACAAAATGCCATTACAAGCAAACATGCCATAAGCTTCACGATAATTTTTAGTAATCCAAAACCCGTAAATTTTAGCCGCACCGTATGGCGATCTAGGATAAAATGGGGAGTTTTCATCATAAAACCCCTTTTCGTTTTTGTTTTCCGATAATCCTCCATATAATTCTGAAGTAGATGCTTGATAAATTCTGGTTTTATTTTCTAAACCTAGAATTCTAACCGCTTCTAAAATCCTCAATGTTCCTATTCCATCAACATTTGCTACATACTCTGGTGAGTCAAAAGAAACTTTAACATGAGACATTGCACCTAAATTATATATTTCGTCTGGCTGAACTTCTTGTATAATTCTAATGATATTGGTAGAATCTGTAAGATCCCCATAATGGAGTTTAAAGTTCACATGTTTTTCATGTTGGTCAATATATAAATGATCAATTCTCTGGGTATTAAAAGAAGAAGCTCTTCTTTTAATTCCATGAACCATATATCCTTTTTCTAGCAAAAGCTCTGCTAAATAAGAGCCGTCTTGACCTGTTATCCCTGTGATAAGTGCTGTTTTTTTCATTATTTTCGATTATAATCGTCTTCAATTCTTACTATATCATCTTCGCCAAAATAAGATCCATGCTGAACCTCAATAAATACAACTGGTTCTTGAGTTTTATTTTCAATTCTATGATGTGCTCCTTGAGGAATTATTGCTACTTCTCCTTCTCTGTAGTCTTTAATTGTTTCATTAATTGTAATTGTTCCTATACCAGAAACAATAGTCCATACTTCTGCTCTATGGTGATGGTACTGTAAAGAAAGTCTTCCTCCAGGATTTACTTGTATTCTTTTCACTTTGTGAGTATTGGCATCCTCTAAAACCCAATATTCTCCCCAGGGTCTGATATCGTGCTCCATATTAGTTTCTATTAATTTTATAATTTCTCAGTTTTTTAAAATTTATCCCTAAGCTTTTCCAAGAAAGTCTTTTCCTTAGCGCTATATCCATATCCATATTTATTTCCGTACCCAAAATAATCTTTGTCTACATCATTCAATACAAAAGCTACATTATTAATTTTTCCTGCATCTATATTTTTACTTGCAAATTCTATTAAAGTTTTTTCTGTGTATTTAGACCTGGTCACATAGAGGGTAATATCTGCTACTTCTGAAATTAAGAAGGAATCAGTCACCAACATTAATGGTGCAGTATCTAGAATGATATAATCATATTTTTCTTTAAGCGTTTCTACAAGCGTTTCATATTTGCCATTAGAGAGTAAATCTGTTGGATTTGGTGGAATACTTCCTGAATAAATCACATCTAAATTTTTGTTGAATGAGCTAGGATGGACTATCTCTTCAAGTTTTACATTTTCATCATTTAAGTATTCTGTAAGTCCTATAAGTCCTTTTCTAGCAGTGTTATATCTCTGTAACTGAGGATTTCTAATATCAGAACCAATAATAATGGTTTTTTTAGACGGAGAAGCTAAAGTTAAGGCTAAATTTACCGATATAAACGTTTTTCCCTCTCCTTTTACTGTAGAGGTAACAAAAACCACTTTACCTTTTTTCTTAGGAAGCATAAAATTCATATTCGTGATCAATATTCTAAATGCTTCTGCCATAGGTGACAAGTCATTCACTTTAATTAGTTCATCTGCTCCTTTTTCTAACTGAGGAATTTCTCCAATTATAGGTTTACCATTTGATAGTTTTTCAATGTCATGTTTTGATTTTATTTTATTATCAAACAATTCCAATAAATATACTAGCGCAAACGGTAATAATAAACCTATCATTAATCCTGTTAAAAGGATTATTGCAGATTTAGGTGCAACTTGTTTGTTCTTAAAAGCTTTGTCTACAATTCTCGCTTTTGGGGCTGTAACGGCTAAGGAAATTTGAGTCTCTTCTCTTTTTTGAAGTAATAATAAATATAAAGCTTCTTTAATTTGCTGTTCACGCTCTATACTTCTAAACATCTTCTCTTGGGTAGGAATTTTTGCTATTTTTCCTGATACAAGATTTTGTTCTTGTTCGTAACTACTAACAGCCAATTGTAAACCATCTCTACTTTTCTGAAGATTTTGTAAAATAGTGGGCCTCAAGTTATTAATCTGATTGGTAACTTCTATAACCAATGGGTTTTGAGGGGTTGCATTTTCTAAAAGACGGTTTCTTTCTAATATCAGTTGATTATAGGAAGTAATGTTCGTAACAGCACCTGGATTATTTAGTCCTATATTATTGGGAATGATTTGATAATTTCCTTGTCTTGACACAAAAGAAATTAAACTATTGGTTAATTCTAGCTGAGAAGCTACCTCCAATTGTTTCGCTCTGGCTTCCGCCGAAGTTTTAAGCCCTATTTCACCTTCTACAGCTAAATCTGTTATCTGATTTGCTTTTTTGAATTGCTCTTTTTGGAGTTCTACATTTCCTAAGTCTCTCCCTACATTGGCAATTCTTTCTTCAATAAATTCTGCAGTTTTTCTAGATTCTGCATTTTTATCATTTACCGCATCTGCATTGTATACCTCCACTAATTTATTAATAATATCTTTTGCTTTATCCACATTAGGATAATTCATAGATAATTTAATAACTGTAACATCTTTATTAGCTAAAGCAGCTGTTAATTTTTCTTGATAGTTATTGGTTTTAGATTCTAAAGAAGAAATATCTAAAATCAATTCATTGACTATTTTTTTAGCATCTGCAACATATTTTTTATTTTTTAGAATAATGATGTTGGCATTTTTCAATGAAATTAATTTATTAAAACTAGAATTGATACTACCTATGTCTTCAGAATTTAATATTAGTTTATCTCCATTGATTGTTAAATGTACAGGTTTAACAGGTTTAAGTGTTTCTTTTTCACTTATAATTTTGACAATAATTGGAGAGGTCTTTCCATACACTTCAGTATCTTTAAAAAAACCAGGCACATAGATATCCGTTTCTAGTCCTAAGTCTTTAATAACAGTGGTCATTAGTTTTTTAGACTTAAATACTTCAATTTCATTGTCTACTCCATCAGAACTCATTTTGCCAAGACCTGATAAGTCTCTTAGCATTTCAAAATCTTGGCCTCCTATGGATTTTTTAGAATCTTTGATGAGCACTGTAGAAACTACTTCATATACTGGATTTTGTGTTTTTAGAAAAAGATAAGCGATAAATAATGCAAATATTCCACCTAATACAAACCATTTCCAACGTTTTAGATAAGGTCTGATTAATTCATTAATGTGGATTTCTTCTTCTTGAAAATTATTATTGTTCATGTATTAATTTTTAAAAATCAATGCTAAAATTGTTACAACGATAGAGGCTACAGATATATAAATTCCTGCATTTGGGTCTAATCGAGAGGTTTTTTGTTTGGTCTCATTAGGTGATACAATAATCACATCATTTTGTTTAAGATAAAAGTATGGAGAATTAATAAAATCTGCCTGCGTAAGGTTTATTCTTTCTTTACTCATCGTTCCATCTATATTTCTCAGCACCAAAACATCTTCTCTGTTTCCATAGATGGTAAGGTCTCCAGCCAAACCTAAAACTTCTAATACTGTTGTCTGTGCTTCTGGAATATTATAAGTTCCTGGTTTGTTTACTTCACCTAAGACAGTGATTTTATAATTGGTGTTTTTCACTGAAACTTGTGGATTTACCACATATTTTGAAATTTCTTTTTTTAGAATATCTCTTAATTCTTCTGTGCTTTTATTCTCTGTGTTAATTTTTCCAATGACTGGAAATTCTATATCCCCCTGAGAATCTACGATGTACGTAGGCCCAGAAGTAGAGGTTTGGCTTTGAGCTGGTGAGTTATTGCTAGGCAAAGAATACTGTAAAATTTGACCAGAAGAAAAATTTTGGTTGAAAGGCTTCACTACATCCATGTCTTTAGCTGTTACCATAATTACCAATTGATCATTTGGTTGTATAGTAGATTTTGCATTCTTCACAGAAGCTTCTAGTGCCACACTTTCAATATTTTGTAAGTAATCTAGTTTCTTTTTACTCGTACATGAGTTCAAGAAAATAAATACAATACTGCATATTGCTATAAAAACATTTTTCTTCATTTTAATATTTATGATTAAAGTTTATAATTACTATTTTGCAAAACTCCTTTTACATCATACAATATAGTATTTTCTTTTTTAAGAAATGAAAAATCCATCTCTAAAAATTCCTTGTGTGCTACTCCTAAAACGATAGCATCATATTTTTTCAAAGGAATTGAGTTTTGACAATTTAATTGATATTCGTGATATACCTCTTCAGGATTTGCCCATGGGTCGAAGGTTGTAACCGTCACTCCAAAATCTTCTAATGCATTAATTACATCTACTATTTTGGTATTTCTAACATCTGGGCAATTTTCTTTAAATGTAATCCCCAGCATTAAAACTTCTGCACCATTTACATTGATGTCTTTTTTAATCATCGCTTTTACCACTTGTTCTGCTACATATTTCCCCATAGAATCATTCAGTCTTCTTCCTGCTAAAATAATCTCAGGATGGTAACCAAATTCTTGTGCCTTCTGAGCCAAATAATATGGGTCTACTCCTATACAATGCCCTCCCACCAGACCAGGCTTGAATGGCAAAAAGTTCCACTTGGTTCCTGCAGCTTTCAGCACTTCATGGGTATCAATATCCATCAGATTAAAAATTTTAGCCAGCTCATTTACAAAAGCGATATTGATATCTCTTTGTGAATTTTCAATCACTTTTGCAGCTTCGGCTACTTTGATGGTTGGGGCCAGATAGGTTCCTGCTGTAATGACAGATTTGTATAAATCATTTACTATTTTCCCTGTTTCTGGGGTAGAACCTGAGGTTACTTTTAGAATTTTTTCTACTGTATGTTCTTTATCTCCAGGATTTATCCTTTCTGGAGAATATCCTGCAAAGAAATCTTCATTAAATTTAAGCCCAGAAACTTTTTCTAATACTGGAACACATTCTTCTTCGGTTACTCCAGGATATACTGTAGATTCATAAATCACGACATTTCCTTTTTTAAGGACTTTTCCTACAGTCTCACTAGATTTGTATAAAGGAGTTAAGACTGGTCTATTGTTTTTATCTACAGGTGTAGGTACAGTTACAATGAAAATATTGGCATCTGCAATATCTTCTATTTTGTCTGAACAAAATAATCCTATCGTTTCATCCGATGGGTTTTTATCTAACAAAACAGATTGCAATAGATGATCTTCTACTTCTAAAGTAGAATCTTTTCCTGATTGGAGCTCTTGTATTCTTGCAGCATTAATATCAAATCCAACTACAGGATATTTTGTAGCAAATAATCTTGCCAAGGGTAAACCTACATACCCTAACCCAATTACTGCTATTTTATTTTTATGATTCATTACCAATAAATGGAACCTAAATTCCTTTGTATGTTTCTTATTTTTCTAAAATCAACTTGATTCCTAAACTCTCTAAACGCAAAATTATTTTGCTGCCTTTTTGCTCTATAAAAATAGCTTCTTGACCTTTAAAAGTTCCTTCTTCTATGGTAAACTTTTGCCCTTTTTCTAAATCCGAAACCTGAACCTCTTTAAAGTCATGGTTTAAGGTTTCTTTCATAGCATTGATTTCATTTTCCTTTATTATAGTGGGCTTTCCTAGAAAAAAAAGATACCGAACAACACCAGGAACACTAAATACTAAATCTCTTTCTTGTTCTTTTATCTTGATAAAAACATAAGAAGGAATCAGTGGTTGACTCACCTTTTTTTTCCGATCACTCCACTGTTTAACTACAGATACTTTGGGACAGAAAACCTCTAACCCCATTTTATGGAGCTGCTCTTCCACTTTTTTTTCATTTCGTGGCTTTGTGTATAATGCATACCAATTCACAAAATTTCTTTTTAATATTGAAAAAGTATTTCAAATGATGACATTTTTCTACGGCTTCGCCACTGTGAGTCACAGACAGATTCACAAAACAAGTATTAAACTATAGTTTAAAGAACAATTAGGTTCAAAAACTATACAAAAGTAACAATATAAAAATTCAATATGCTATTTACTATTATTAAATAATTATAAAAAATAGCAAAAAATATTAATATTAATTCTAATACAATATTATTTTTTTGTTCAAAAAAATGAATTTAGATTTTTCCGCTTATTTTAAATTTTCCCAATACCATTTCACAGCTTCTCTAAGCCCCTCTTTCATGGAAAATTCTGGATTATAATTTAAAAGTGTTTTAGCCTTTTCTATGCTTGCTAAAGAATGTGGAACATCACCTTTTCTATAGTCTCCATATATTACTTCTACCTTTGCAATATCTTTATCAAATTCTGCTAGGTATTCTTTCAAATATTTAACTAAGTCATTCAAGGTGGTTCTCTCACCAAAAGCGGTATTGTATACTTGATTCAAAGCATTTTCGTTTTCTACCGTCAATGCTAAGAGGTTCATTAAAATTACATTATCTATGTATGTAAAGTCTCTAGAATATTCTCCTCCGCCATTAATTACTGGAGATTCATGATTCATAAATTGCATCACAAACTTAGGAATTACGGCTGCATAAGCTCCGTTTGAATTTTGTTTTCTTCCAAAAACATTAAAATATCTTAAGCCGATGGTATCAAAGTCATACGTTTTCTTGAACACATCTGCATAGAGTTCATTTACATATTTGGTAATAGCATAGGGTGAAAGTGGTTTACCAATTCTTTCTTCTATTTTCGGTAAAGCTTCAGAATCTCCATAGGTAGAAGAGCTTGCTGCATAGATAAATCTTTTCACTCCAGCATCTCTTGCTGCTACTAGCATATTAAGAAACCCTCCTACATTAACTTCATTACTTGTAATAGGGTCATTGATGGAGCGAGGAACAGAGCCTAATGCGGCTTCATGCAGAACGAAATCTTGGTTTTCACATGCCTTTTTACAGGTTTCTAAATCTCTTATATCACCTTCTATTAGAGTAAAATGAGAATTTTGAAGGCATTTTTCTAAATTTTCTTTTCTTCCTGTAGAAAAATTATCTAAACAAGTTACTACTGCGCCTAAAGCTAGTAATTCTTCACAAAGATTAGAGCCTATAAAACCAGCTCCCCCAGTTACTAAAATGTTCTTGTTTTTTATTTTCTCAAAGTTATAATTTACGAACAGCATGTTATGACGAAAAATTACAATCCATATTAGAAAACTAAAAGTTATCTAATAGTGGAAAATTCATGGTTATTATTATTTAGTTTTAAAATCTGATGGCACAAATATACAATTTTTATTTATCTAGTTTTTCAAAAAGTGAATTATTGCTGATAAATTCGGGTACAATTTTTTTGAGAAGTTTTACAACATCTAATTGATCTCTTCTTAGTGCAGCTTTGGTAATTTTATTTGCTAACTCTTCAATTTCTTCAAATTTCATATGAGGATCCATAGAAACCATAATTTTTTCATGTGGTGTAGGAAGATTTTTTGTATCATCACTTAGGAGTTCCTCATATAATTTTTCACCTGGTCTCAGTCCTGTATATTTTAATTTGATATCTATATCAGGTTCGTAGCCAGAAAGTTTAATCATTTTGATTGCCAAGTCTCTAATCTTTACAGGTTCTCCCATATCGAAAACAAAAATTTCCCCACCTTTGCCCATAGTCCCTGCTTGTAAGACTAATTCACAAGCTTCGGGAATGGTCATAAAATACCTTACAATTTCTGGATGAGTTATCGTTACTGGACCTCCTTTTTCAATCTGTTTTTTAAAGTGCGGAATAACAGAACCATTACTTCCCAATACATTACCAAATCTTGTAGTAATGAATTTAGTTGCATGCTCTGTTACATCTTGAAGCGCTTGTACTAATAATTCTGCAGCTCTCTTAGAAGCTCCCATCACATTGGTAGGATTTACGGCTTTATCAGTAGAAATCATTACAAATCTTTCGATATTGTATTTACATGAAAGTGTTGCAAGGTTTTTAGTCCCTAGTACATTGACTAAGATGGCTTCATGAGGATTATTTTCTATGAGGGGTACATGTTTATATGCTGCTGCGTGGTAGACAATCGAGAAATTATGCTTTTGGAAAACAGGCTCCATTCTATGTTTGTTAGAAATATCTCCTAGTATGAATCTAAAGTTAATCTCTGGAAATTTTTCTTCCATTTCTAGTTGAATCTCATGAAGTGGGGTTTCGGCTTGATCTAAAACAACAATAAGTGATGGTTTAAACTGAGCAACTTGTCTTACAATTTCGCTTCCGATAGAACCAGCTCCTCCTGTCACTAGTATTGTTTTACCAAAATGGCTTTCCTTAACTCCCTCATTTTGAATACAAATAGGCTCTCTGTCTAATAAATCTTCAATCTGAAGATTTCTAATTTTTATCTCATTATTTTTATTAAATTCTTGAACTGCAGGGGATTGAAAAATCTCAAGGTCTTTTGCTAAGAGTATGTTTACCCATTCGTCTAATTCTTCTTTTGTAAGCCTATCTTTCAATAGCAATACTCCTTCTAAACCTAATTCTTCTTTAGTTTTATTAAGAAATTTATCTTGAGTTAATATTTTAAGTCCTAAAATTTTAGCATATTTAGAGTCATTTCTTTTGGTAAGAAACCCAACTAATTCATAAGGAAGGTTAGAGTTTTCTAGAATAGACCCTGCTACTGCGACTGATTCATCTGAAATTCCTAAAATTAAAATTCTCTTTTTATTAGTGGTTACATTAATCTGCTTTATAAAATTAAAAGATTGTTTCACCACAATTCTAAATACAAGTAGAGTGGCAGAAGAAATAATGAAATAAAAAATGAGTAGTGGTGTAAAAAATATAGTGAACTTATAAACCCAAAATACGATATATTTTACTAATAATAAAGTGCCGAAGGTTAATAAAGAAGATCCTATAATTTTTTGCAAGTCAACAAAATTAGAATGCCTAATAATCCCGGCAAAGGTTTTGAGGATATACATATAAAATATGTTAATCCCAATAATAATTACATACTTCCATTCTATTGGTAAGTAATTAGGAAGGCTCGTTAATTTTTCTAATGTATGAAAAGCAAAGTATAGTGATATGAATAAAATAAAAATATCTATCAAGAAAATCATCCATCGAGGAAGATATCTTAGACTTGAAAGACTTAATCGGTTATCATTTTTTACTTGTGAATGATTGCTGGTTAACATGATTTTAGTTTTAATTATTAATCTAATAATTTTTTAATTACATTTTCAATTCTTATTTTTTCATTGTTTGTTAAGTTTGATCCAGAAGGTAAGCACAATCCTTTTTGGAATAGTCCTTCAGCAAAATTTGAGCCAAAATACATGTTTTTTTCAAAAAGTGGTTGTAGGTGCATGGGCTTCCATAGGGGTCTGGTTTCTATATTTTGCTCTGCAAATGCTAATCTCCAAAAAACAGAATCTCTATTCTTTAATTTTTCAGGGTGAATAATGATTGCATTGAGCCAATGGTTAGATTTATAATCTTCTGATGGCTCAGTAAACAGCTCTATTCCTTCGTCATTTTTAAAAATATTTTTATAAAATTCATGATTAGCTCTTCTCTGAGAAACTCTCTCTTCTATTACTTCCATTTGTCCTCTACCAATTCCTGCACAGACGTTGCTTAATCTATAATTATACCCTAATATAGAATGCTGATAATGTGGCGCATCATCTTTGGCTTGAGTAGAAAGAAATACAGCTTTTTTCTTATAGATTTCTTCTTTGAAAACCAGAGCTCCTCCACCAGATGTCGTAATGATTTTATTACCATTAAAACTCAAAACAGAAATAGCTCCAAAGGTTCCGCATTTTTGTCCTTTATAAGTACTTCCCAGAGCTTCTGCACTGTCTTCTATGATTGGAATTTCATATTTTTCTGAAAGTGCATTAATTTCTTCAACCTTATATGGCATTCCATACAGACACACTGTTATGATGGCTTTTGGTTTTTTACCTTTTGCTAAACAAGATTTAATTGCATCTTCTACCGCATTGGGACAAAGATTCCAAGTTTCTTTTTCACTGTCTACAAAAACGGGAATTCCGCCAAGGTAAATAATAGGGTTAGCAGAAGCTGCAAAAGTAAGCGATTGACATATGACAAAATCATCTTTTTCTACACCTAGCATAGCCAATGCTAGGTGTAAGGCTGCCGTACCGGTAGACACTACAGCCACGTGAGATTCTTCGCCTAGGAAATTTTCTAGGTCTTTCTCGAAGCCATCTACGTTTGGTCCTAATGGAGCAATCCAATTCCCATCAAAGGCTTCTTGAATATATTTCATTTCTTTTCCACTCATATGAGGAGTAGAAAGCCATATTTTTGAATTATTATTCTCCAATTTCACTCAATTTAATAATTTTCCCTGGGTTTCCTACTACTGTAGCACCTGCAGGAACATCTTTTAGCACTACTGCTCCAGCTCCTACTATAGCATCTTCACCAATGGTTACACCAGGTATAATTCTTGCTCCAATTCCAATTTGTGCTCTTTTTTTAATCAAAATATTTCCTGCCATGGTAACACTTGGCGAGATATGCACATAATCTTCAATGATACAATCATGCTCTATAACTGCTGCTGTATTGATAATACAATGTTTGCCTATTTTTACTTCTGCATTTACACAGACTTGTGGCATTACTACAGTTCCTTCTCCTAGTTCAGAGAATCTGGAAACAAAAGCACTTCTATGAATAAGGGTTTCGAAATCACACCAGGCTGATAGTTTATTCACTATTCTTTCTCTGGCCAGAGCATTTCCTATTGCTACTATTACTTTATGTTTTTTCAGTAATTCTTCGGTAGGTTTATAAATTTCTAGGTGATGAAAAAAATCTGCTGGAGGATTATCATCTACCAAATATTCTAGCAACATATCATTTGATAAAATGATATCATAAATTACTTTGGCATGACCACCTGCCCCATATAAAACCAGACTATTCATTTCCTTTAAATGCAATATTAGTAGCCTATCCTTCTCTATTTATCCCTTCTAGCTTAAGTACTTTTTTCAAAGTTATAAACATTATTTGTAAATCTAATAAAAAACTCATGTTTTCTACATACCATACATCAAAGGTGAATTTTTTATTCCATTCTACAGCATTTCTTCCATTGATTTGTGCCCAACCTGTAATCCCGGGTTTTACCAGATGTCTTTTTCTCTGAAAATCATTATAAAGGGGTAGATATTCTGGAAGTAAAGGCCTTGGTCCTATGAGGCTCATGTTCCCGAGGAGAACATTTATTAACTGAGGAATTTCGTCTAAAGAAGTTTTTCTTACAATTTTCCCCACACTAGTTAATCGTTCTTCATCTGATAAAAGACACCCCTGTTCATCTTTTCTATCATTCATAGTTTTAAACTTGATAATTCTAAAAATTTCACCATTTTTACCGGGTCTATTTTGCAAGAAAAAAACCTTTCCTTTGTTTGTTATTAACAAAGCAATACATATCATTATAAAAATAGGACTTAGCACTAAAATCCCAATTAAAGATAGTATTATATCCAGAAATGGTTTGAAAATTTTTTTATACATATAACCCACAAATTTAATTTTTTTTCAAGTGAAAGGCTAATTATTTAACATTTTTTTAGGAAGGTAATTGGTTTAAAATTTCATCGTATTCATAACCTTTTGAAATCAAGAATTTTATCATTTTTTGCTTCTTTTGATATTCTTTCATTCCTTTATAAGTGGGCATTTGTTTTTCTATAAAATTTTGGATGACATCGTAATAATCTTTTGGGTTAATCTCTTGAAATGAGATGTTTATAAGTTTATCAGTAATCCCTTTTACGCGAAGATTTTGTTTTATTTTATTTTTTCCCCATTTTTTAATGTAGAATTTTCCTCGTGTATAACTTCTGGCGAATCTTTCTTCATTTAAATAGTTTTCTTTTATAAGAAAAAGTATCAATTCTTCTTTTGCTTCAGGAATGAGCAAAAACTCTTTCATTTTTTGCTCTACCTCTGCATGACAACGGTCTTGGTATACGCAATAGTTTACCAATTTTTGTTTAATTTCTTCAAAAGTATAGCTCTTATTTTCTTTCATTTTCAAAAAAAAAACCGAAAGTTTTATTTCTGTTTTTGATAGTTATTTTTTGTTCTAAAAGTTTTCTCTTTATTTACATAAAAAATAAGCAACAAAGCAGAAATAACCAAAATGGATAAAAATCCATCTATGGGGATTGCATCTGTTTCTGGTCCAGGAGGGTTTGAAGGACCATCTCCTGTAGCCTGACTTTCTATAGCAGAACTTGATGTTTCTGTAACTGCATTTTCAGACTGCTGAAAACTATTTTGGGTAGCTTCTTGGCTATTAACCAACAAGTTAAAGACACATAAAAATAATATGGATAAAAAAAATCTCATTCGTTTTTTCTCTAATTTTTAGAAATTTATTTTTCAGCAAATATAATTCTAAAAAACACATTAATCACATTAGATAATTTATTTTTCTACTCTTTTAACTATTTTTCTAAAGCTTTATTATGTTAAATTAAAAGTTTTTTAACTTAATGCCTTTAAAAATTTACAATCTATTTATTGACAGTATGCCTTCTACAAATAAAAAATAATTACGTGACTGTATATTTATATTTTTTAATTCATTTTACTATGAACTCTTATTTAATAATTTTTTTTGTTATTATTTTTTCTGAAATTTTTATTTCTAAAACTGATACTCCTTTACTAAGCATATGCCCTTGTATAGTAAGTTTTTTCAGATTACTAGATTTAAAAGTTCTAAGCAGTTTTCCCGAAGCATCATAAACCTTCACACTTTCTATAATATCTCCTGCTTCTATTACAAAATCATCTGCATTCTTATATATAATTACTTCTTTTTTATTTACTTCAACTGTACTTAGTACTGAACCTGGCTTATATACAATTTGAAAACGAGTTCTATCATCTCCCGATTCTGCATAGAATTTATATGATTCATTTGAAAGACTGGCATAGATATTTTCCTTCTTGTCATATAGATAAATTTGTTGACCTGAAGCAAATACGCCTTCTACTTTTGACAAAGATATTTCATGAATTCCAGATTCGTAAAACTTGGCTCCTAATGAAACCTTGTCTTCAATACTTAATGGATAATTTCTTCCTTCAATTACTAACTTTTCATTATCTAATATTGTATAAAATGAATCTGCTCCTTCTACCATTATTGGTGCATCATAATTTACATCAAAACCATCTGTAGAGCCTTGTACGTATCCAATTAATATTGGGCTTACAAAGTTCAAAGGTGTTTTCAGTTCTATCCAAAAACGATCTTTTGTGACTTGTGCTGCTCTAAATGTATTGAAGAACGCTCCTTGATTTGATTTATCTCTAGTATTATTATAAAAATAAATAGTTCCTGGCGTATGAGCTCTTATGACAAACCCCTGACCTGGTTTAATAATATTATTTGGAGTAACCGCTGGTGGTCTTGATGGATCAAATCCATAAGGTGCAGCAACTCCTCCTACTCCTGTATATACAGCATAATTATTTATATAACCTACTTTAGGATACTCATTTCCTTGCATTTCAGGATTAAAATTGGTATTGGTCCAGAAATAAGCAATTTTATTAATATTACCCTGATTAAGAGTGAAAAATGTCTCAAAATTAACATTTGAAGGATATGGATTCGAAATAAGATTATACCCTAAACCGTTTTTCATTACTTGAATTGGTATACCTCCATTATTAGGCACTCCCACAAAAACTCCTTCAAAGTTTACTTTGTCTGTAGTGTAATCATTAGGTGCTCTTATCGCATATCCTTTACCTGGAACAAAATTATATGTAGATGTGTTTTCTAATGAAGTGGTACTATATACCCCTGTAGGATAAATATTTCTAACAAATATCCCATCAAAGTAATTAGTAGTTTCATTGTAAACATAAAATCTGCTGGTTAAAGTATTCGGTGAAAAATTCCTTAGATTTTGTCCATTAACAGGGGGTCCCCAGTAGGTATAATCTAACCTTTTCATATTACTTATTCTTTTCACCGTAACATTTCCTATATTGACTGCAGCATCATTATTCTGCTTTAGGTTAGCGTCTGAGTCTACAACTACATCTCCGGCAAGGCTTTCATTTTTAATATAATTCTGAATTTCCAAACTTGATTTAGGTTTTACCAAAAGTTTTCCACCAGATTTTACAATTACGCTTCTAGCTAAGCCGTGTGTCCCGTTTGTATTTGTTGGGAGCTCTACTGGAGTTCTTATGATTACACATTTCTTGATATCCGGAACATTAGAAGGTTTCCACTTGTCTCCTTGGTTCCAATCTATCATTCCCGGCTCTCTCCATACTTTTGTATCATTATAAACCACTGTAGTTCCCACTGCTGGGCAACCACTAAGAAAAGTTGCACTCGCTTGAATCGTCCAAAAAGGTTTTTCGAATTCATCTAAAGGTGGTTTCACACAAACCTCTCTGGCTAATGTATTTCCAAGAGGTGTGGTACAGGTTTTATCATACAATACTACATTATCCGCTCCAGACCAGTCAAAGTCTCTATCTAGTGGAATATTACCATGCAGTTTAATATTGTCTAATGTTGCTACACTTTCATAATACCCTGAACTAAAGCCTCTAGAATACAGAGAAAAACGGATAAGTAAATTACTAGATCTAGGAACTCCTGAAGCATCTAAATCTATTGATACTTTATTCCAAAACAAAGGATTTCCTGTATTCAAGACATAGGTTTTAAAAGACACCCAATTAGTTCCATCTATTGAGTATTCAACTTTAAAATAACCATCAGTTTCTATTAATGCAATCGAAAAATAGTAAAGGTCAAAATCTAATTTTATTTGATTCGGCAAAAATAAAGTAGTATCATAAGTAGAAGTTGTAACCAAATGTCTTAAAACATTCTTATTAATCCTTTCGGCTCCATCAGAATTCATAATAGCAAAGTTACCTCCAAAATAACCAGATGAAACGGATGAAGCAATAGCTTCATGAGGAGGATTAGTTTGCGCATAAGGACTTGCTTTAACTGTCCAATTATAAGAATAAGGAGTAGTATTTGTCCCAAGATAAGTATCTGCTACAACATTATAAAATGCACCAAGCCCAGCATCAAATTTTTCATCCAATAAAGTAACCTCTCTATTATCTCCCCAAACAGAAAGCAATAGATAAGGATCATCTTCACCACAAATTGTCTCAGGAGTTGGTGTGAAAGTAACTTGAGGTATAGGGTCAATTCTTGCTAGAATAGGATATCTAAAAGGTGTTTCTTTACCATTTGTATCTACTACACTCACATAGAATGTTGTAGTTGCAGACAAATTAGGAGCATAGTTAGCTCCTGTGAATAATAAGTTACCTCCATATTTTGCATCATACCATTTAAAATCAACTGCATTAGCATCACTTCCATATACAATCATAGGAACTACGCCTACATCACATCTACTAAATTCACTTGGTTTTGATGTATCAAGTTTAGCATTATTATCTTCAACTACAGAGAATACATAATCTTCTACCTCTCCATAAGAAGTACTTAATCCACATGAACTAGTAGTTTTGACAGACATTACAGCAATACGAATTCTATAATCCCCTAAAGCCTGATTTGCCGGAATAATAAAACCAAAGGTTACCGAACCTGTGCTATAATTCTGTAAAGAATAAACCACTTCTGAACTGCTAAAAGTACCATCTCTATTCCAATCTACCCATGCCATCCAATATCCCCAACCAACAGTACTACCAGATGAAACGGTACCTGTACAAATTGACTCTACATTTACTACTGAGCCCCGAACCTGTTGTGCTTTTGGAGTAAGTCCAGTAAAATCTTGATACACTCCATTGGTTCCTGATTGTGTAGAAACATTGGCTGTAAGAAAATCATCATTTAAAACTCCAATATATTTAAAACTTTTTATATACAATTTACCTGTATTGGATGTATTAAAAGTAGGGGTACAATATGTTAATGTAGTTGTATACGAAACACTACTCGAATAATAGGTGCTTCCTGAACTAACACAAGTTATTTTCCTTCTATAATAATAGGTGGTAGAAGTGCTTTCAGAAGTAATACTAGCTGTAGGAGAGGTAGCTCCTGCTATTGTAGACCAATTGAAATTGTCTGGAGATTTTTCCCATTGATAAGTATAGGCTACCGTATTATTACTGCTACCTGATACAGATGCGGTAAATACTGAAGTTGGATTTCCTGATGTAGGACTTACAGAGGCTGTTCCTCCACTTGAAACACTACAAGTAGGTTCTGAAACCACCACTATATAATCTTCGGCCTGACCATAGAGAGTAGCTGCGCAAGGATCTGTAATCGCCCCTCTATTTTTTATTACCCTCATAGTAGTATTACCTGCCAACGCTGTAGCAGGAACAGCTATGCTCCCAGTAACTGAACCAGAAGATACATTAGTAATGGTGCCAATATCATAAATTTCATTAGCATTATTACCAAAAACTCCGTTTTGATCCCAATCTATATAAACTCTGAAATTATTAGTGTTGTTTCCATTTGTATTTCCTGATAATGAAATGGAATAGGAATCTCCTTTTAATACACTTGATGATGCACAAAAATATTCATTAGAAGGCGATCCATTAATTGTACCCGATGTGGTATTATTTATACCTGCAAAAGTTACATTGGTAATAGGTTCAACGTCTGTGGTAAAAGATTTAGCACAGTATTTAGTTGTATAAGTAATCTTTATCTGGCCATTACCGCCTGAACCTCCTAATCTTTTTGTAGGATTATTTACAAAAGCGCCTCCGCCTCCGCCTCCAGGCAAACTTCCTGCTAATCCATCACCTCCACTAGCAACACCTCCATTTCCTCCATTTCCTCCATTTCCTCCATTTCCTCCATTTCCTGCGAATGTTGCAGACCCATCCCCTCCATTTGCTCCTAAAACTATCACTGTTCCTACCGAACCTGCCTGAATCATTCCTCCTAAAACATTTCCTCCATTAGGAGCTTGTCCCCCTAAACCTCCTTTTGCTAAAAGTGTTGAAAACGAGGAATCTCCTCCTGAGGCTCCAGCTGTAGCAGCACCTATTCCACCAGCTCCCACTACATAATTAAAACTTGCTCCAGGTGTAACCGTTAATGTAGAACTTACGTAAGTGCCTCCTGCTCCACCGCCACCTCCTTTTACGTTATTAACAGAACTTCCACCGCCAGCTCCGCCACCGCCCCAAAGTTCTACTGTAATAGAAGTAACATCACATGGTACTGTAAAGGTTCCTGCCCCAGTTGCAGTTATGGTTTGTGTTACTGGTGTTTGTGCAAAAAAGAAATGAGATATAAAGAAAAACAAAATATAAAGATACTTCTCATTCTTTCGATAAAAGAAAGTTAATAAGGAGTCTATATTTATTTTCATATTACTATTTTATTATATTATTTAATTAAACGAAAGTTTAATTTGTATTATTTTTTCACGATCAAAAAAAATAATTTATATCATTATTTTTTCTTAAAGAATATTTGTCATATTTCTTTATGACCTCTTGCTATTTTTTAATCCACCTATACTGATGTGACTCAATTTCAATCATATAGCTTCCTACAGGTAATGCAGCAATATTAATACCATTATTTGCATTTACTACTCCTGACTGCCATAATTTCCCATCTAAATTATAAATTTTATATGGTTTTTTCTCTTTATTTCCTAAAAATTTAATCTCATAACTAGCTGGGTTTGGATAAAGTTTCAATGGCTGAATTTTATCTGAACTCACGGTAGAGAGAAAAGAGGTATTATTATTTACCGTAGATCCTTTAGTTAAAATTTGATTTTCTTCATTAAAAGTTATGGAGCTAACAGTAAAACTAACTGGCACTGCAAAAATCTGACCATTCACATTGTGATCTAATACAACATCCATAACATCCCCAGAAGCGCTTTTTATTTTTATAGGAAGTAGCATTTCAAAAAATTCTGGAGCAGACGCTATGCTTTTCGTTTGTAGAACTTGAAACACTACTGTTTTATCTGGGTTTTGTTTCCAATTGATATTATAAATTGGGTAGCCTTCTCCGAAATACCAGTCATTAAAAAATTCTGTAAAATCTTTTCCAGTAGAAGTTTCAAAAGAAGATTTAAAATCCATTCCAGACGCATATCCATAAGCATAATTGGTAGAGTATTCTCTCAATGCTTGATAAAAAGCATCTTCTCCTACCATCCATTTTAGCATTCTGAGCAAATATGAACCTTTATCATAAGAAAGTCTGCCACTGAAAAGTATACCTAATGATTCTAAATTGGCATCAGAAACAAAAACACTTCCTCCGGGAGCACTTGTGATATTATTTATAATTCCCTGTAAATAACTTGTAAATGCCGTCTTATTTCCTGCATTGGTTATTTTTTCATTGTACAGATGTTCTGCAAATCTTGCAAACCCTTCATTTATCCATACACCATTCCATGTTTTACAAGTTGTTTTGTCACCAAACCATTGATGGGCTAATTCATGTGCTGTGGTACTTAAACTTGTCCACACTCCCATAGAAGACATGGTAGGATGTTCCATTCCACCAGAGAAATCAAACTCCATGTGGCCATATTTTTCGTCTCGATAAGGATATGGGCCGAAGTAAGTCTCAAAGTGTTCCATCATTGGCTTGGTTGCATTGATGGCATTAAGATTAGTAGTCGTAGCATTAGAAGGATATACATAATTTAAAAATGGAAAAGGAGGATTCCCTATGGTATCTGTATATTTGTTATAATTGGTAACCCCTATTGCTATTAAGTATGCAGGAATAGGATAATTGGTTTGCCAAATTGTTTTTAATTGAGTCCCAGAAATCGCTGTTTCTGAAATTAATTTACCATTAGCCGCTACAAAAATCCCCGAAGGGGTAGTGACCTCTATTCTTACTTTTTCTATTTTATCATTAAGACTTTGTTTGGTTGGGAACCAATCTCTTGCGCCGTATGGCTCTGAAAGAGTGTAAATTACATATGGCTTACTGCCACTATTATCTTGCCTTGCCCTGGTATAAGAGGGAATAATGTTTTCGTTTACGGGAGTTCCAGAATAAGAAACGGAAATTGAGTCTAATACGTTTTCATTCAATTGAGTAGGGAAATCAATTTTAAGTTCATTGGTGGTTAGTTGAGAAAATGGAATATTCGCTCCTTTGTAATTAACCTCAGAAACCGTAAGTGCATCATTTAAATCAAAATAAATACTACTTATTTTCTGATTGGGAACAAAATGAGAAGTAACAGTTCCTGTAATTTTCCCTGTGGCAGAAGGATCTAAAGAGAGTTCTAGTCTCTGATACCTTAAATCATAATTTAATGTATTAGGGTTTACGTTCCTCCCAGAAACCATCATTTTTTGGTATCTAGCCAGTTCACTTTTAGTATGGGCATCTAAAGCGGTGTCTTTTGGCTGCTGCCCAGTAAGCCAAAGACCTGCTAATGAGAGCATTAGCATGTAGAGATTTTTCATATAACTTTTTAATTAGCAATCAAATATAAAATTTTTTAGTGCTTACACACTCATCGTTTGTATTTTTTTTATATGTTGCAAGAATTATTCTCTATAATCCTCTCATTACTAATTTTTTATTGAATCAAAAAAATATTTATTTTTTCATTGGCTCAATTTTTATTTTCTTTCAAAATTTTTTCATATTCTTTTTTGAGCTCTGCCCAAACTATTTCTTTATTAAAGAGTTCTACCACTATTTTACGAGCATTTTTTTGTAAGCTCTCTACCAATTGAGGTCTTTCTAGCATCATCTGCATGGCTTCTTGCAGTTTTAGCGTATTCTTACGTGGGACCAATATTCCATTCATATGATGAGTAATAATTTCATTACAACCCGATATGTCTGAAACTATACATGGTAATCCCATAGCACCCGCCTGCAAAACCACATTTGGAAAACCTTCGCGATAACTTGGCAAAACTAAAACATTACTTATTGCAAAGTATGGTCTCACGTCTTCCTGAAAACCTACTGAAATTATATTTGCATGATTATGAATGTTGCGAAATATATTTCTCTTGTGTAAGTGATTCACCTTTTCTTTTGACCCTACTAATATAAGTTTTATTTTTTTATTGTTTTTATTTTCCTTTTCAAATGCTTTTACCAGTTCTCGCAAACCTTTATCTATAACCAATCTTCCTACGAAAATAAAAACAAAATCGTCTTTATAAATATGGAGTTCTTCTCTCAACAGGTCTTTTGTCTCCTGTGAAATAACTTTAGGACAATAATAGTCCACATCTACTCCGTTTACATTACCGTTTGCTATAACCTTAAGTGGTTTATTGGTAATCTTATAGTTTATCAAATCTGCCTTTACCCCTTTTCCCTCTGGATATAAATGTGTAGCACATCCGCATAAAATTTTGTCCATAATGATGAGTGTACTTTTCATGTACCCACTTTTATGGGGAAATATCAACCCTGTAAATGTATGCATTCTTATTGGAACTCCTGCCAATTTCCCAGCCAACATAGAAAGTAAACCCGCTTTGGGAGTAATCGAATGTATGATGTCTGGTTTTTCTTTTTTAAAATACCAATACAATTTCCACAGTGATTTAAGGTCTTGTCTTAGAGAAATAGGTCTGTGCATCTCTATTTCATGAACCTTTACTCCTTCTCTATCTGCTACCGTTTCTAAATCATCTCCCGCTCCAGAAATAGCAGTAACCTCAAAATGCTCATTCAGAAATCTTAATTGGCCCCTTAGTAAGAGGTTAAGTGACATAGGCACTGTAGAGATTCTGAAAAGTTTTGGTTTATTTTGCATGGTGAAATTTCGTCATTCTAAATATAATATTTATTACCTATTTCATGAATTCTCTATGTCTTATTCATAGTCATTCTTTGAGTATAAAATATTCTATCTGTGGTATAATCCTCCCTGTTTTTTATTTTTATACATAGTGTAAAGGTATAAAACAAAACCCAATGGAATCATGGCTATCGTGAGAAATTTTCTTGGAGATTCTGCAATAAAGCGCCCATTTCTGGATTTAAAACTATGAGAAACATAGTGTATTGCGTCTAACAGTCTTTTTTTTCTAGACTTAGAAAGCAGCATTCCTTGTTTTCGGATGAAGGCAAATCCCTTTGGATTTTTATAATACTGTCTCCACATGTTGTTCGATGAACCTTCTGGTTGGTAATCTATCAGACACACCACTTCATTCAGCGTTGCCAATTCATAATCTTGGTCTGCCAACAAATATTTATACCCTAATCCGACGTATTTTTCTCCTTCAAAAATGGGATATTTAGGATATTTATTCATTATTTCTGTACGGTAAATCAGTTTTTTATCACCACTCCCACCGTTCAAATAAAAATCTTCCAGCGTAGTAGATTCCGTAGAAAACACCGTTCCGATGAGTTGGCCATCAAAATAAGCATCCAATGCGATGATTCCGCTGTATTTATTTTGTTTTTCGCCAAGAGCATTCCATTTTTCTAGAATCACTTCTACTGCATTTTCGGGCATTTTATCATCATCATCCACACAGGTATTCAACACGGTTTTGCAATTTTCATAAGCCGTATTGTGCGCGCCATGCATTCCCTGATTTTCTTGTTTGATATACTGAATTTCCAACACCTTATCGTCTATAAATCCTTTTACCACCTCATCTGTATGGTCTGTAGAACCATCGTTGATAATCATCCACACAAAATCTTGGTTGGTCTGCGCTTTCAAAGATTCATACAATCTCTGAAGCAAAGATGCTCGGTTAAAGGTGGGGGTGAAAATGGTGAGGGGTTTCATGGGGAAGGTTATGAGTGATGAGTGATGAGTGATGAGGTTATATGTCAATGGTGAATGGTGAATTTTTAATGTGAATTTTTAATTATTAATGGTGAATTACTATTGTGAATGGTTTTATTGATTTTCATTTGGATGAGATAAAGGTGGGACTTTTTTATATTGTTGGATGAGTTCTTTGTATTTTTTTTCTAGTTTTTGGGCGTTTTCTTTGATGTCATAGCCTTTTTGTTTTATGATATCAGAAACATCTTTTCTTTCAAAATTATGGATTTCTGCAATTTTTTCCGCCCATTGTTGAGCAGAATTTTTCAAAGGAATGACGGTTACATTTTCAGGAATCAGAATAGACTCTTGTGGAACACCATCAGAAATCACACATTTTATCCCCGTAGCTTGTGCTTCAACCAAAGACACTGGCAATCCTTCGAATAGTGATGGAAACAAGAAAATATCCATCGCCTGTAATATTTCTGGAATATCATCTCTTAGTCCTAGCAATTGTACTTTATCTTCTAATTTTAAATCTTTAATTTTTGAAATAATTTGTTGATTAAGCTCACCATCACCCACCAGAAATAACTTATAATTAGGATTTATTTTAATTACTTCAGCAAAAATTTCTAAAAGAAAGATATGATTTTTTTGTATATTAAATCTCCCCACATTTACTAGATTGATAGATTTCTCTGAATACAATTCTTTACGTTTTTCGTTTCTTATTTCTAGATTGTATATAAATTTATCAACATCTATTGCATTATGCATTACTTCAAATTTTCTTTTCCCAAACATCCATTTTCCAGCTTCCAATCCACAAGCAAATAATTCTGTTGCAACTAAAGGAATTTTTTTATTTAGATATTTACCTAATAAAACTTTCTTTTTACTATCACTAAGAGCACTTATATGGCTATGAATAATTCTTACTTTATTTCCATATTTTTTAGCATATTTTAATGGATAATATCCAAACGAATTATTGTGAACATGAACAATATCAAATGGATTTTTTTTAAAAAAATCATCTAATTCTTTTTTATATTTAATAAAATTTTTAATTGAAAATGACAGAGAAGATACTCTGTGAATATGAGCACCTCCTTCCAATAATTCTTGTTCATAATGTCCTTGATTACGATGCACTAAAAAATGAAACTCAAATTGAGATTTCTCCATGTTTCTAAAATAATTCATCAGCATGGTTTCTAAGCCTCCCTTATCAAGCACTGTAAGAACATATAAAATTTTTATTTTCTTCATTTGCTTGTTATTCTTTTATAAATATCTATATATTGATTAGTCATTTTACTGATACTAAATTCTTTCGAAAGCAGTAAACATTTATTCACTGTCTCTTTATACCATTCTTCTTGCTCATTTAGTTCTAAAATTAATTTAGCAAGTTGCTCAGCGTTGCCCTTTTCAAAAAGAAGTCCATAATTTTTGATAAAATTTAGACCAGAAACATTAGATGCAATGAAAGGTTTACCTGCCGCTAACCCTTCTAACGCTGACAGCGAAAAACCTTCAAAATGAGAACTTAAAACATTATAGTCTACCATTTTCATAATATTAAAAATATCTTGTCTATTTCCTATAAACGCAACTCTTCCCTCTAAATTTTCTTTATTTACTAGCTCTTTATAATGAGACCATGTAGACCCTTCTCCCGCAAGAATTAGTTTAAAGTTATAGGGTAAAAATTTAAATGCCGCTATCATGGTATCGTGATCTTTTTGAGGTTCAAATCTTGCAGACATAAGAAGTAGTTTATCTTCCTTCATATATCCCCATTTATCTCTATCATATGGTAACGCATCATTAATCTTTTGTAGATTTATGCCGTTTTCAATTACTGAAAGTTTATGATTTTGTATTTTAAGATTTTTTTTCACAAATGCCTTAACATCTTCTGTAAGGCAAACCACCATTTCAAACTGTGAATAAATAAATTTTTCTACATAACGAAAAAGTTTATTTTTAGCTCTTCTATTTTGAGAATTATGTTCTGTAAAAACGACAGGAGTTTTGGACTTACTGAAAATTTTTGCAAATGCAACAAAATATGATGCAGGAAATATGTGTACATGTACTAAATCATATTGTAAAAAATAAGGAATCAATTTTTTAATATTTCTATAGTTCCATCTATTTCCAATAGTTAGAGCATGTATAGTACAAACCTTGCTTTTTTTAAGTTCCTTATAAAAATCAGTTTCTTGCCCATCTAATAAAAGAACATCGGATTGGATTCCTTTATTATTGAGTTCAAGAACAAAATCTACAACAAACCTTGCTCCTCCACCCGTTGGTAAACTATCTATGACTTGTAAAATCTTCATAAAATTAACCTTTCAAAAACATAAAATACGTAAACAGATAATAGGCAAGAAAAATTCTGCCCACATTCTTATAGTGATCATCCCAAAACTTCACTTTCAACAAAGGGTAAGCAATTATAATTGCCATAAGAAACCAAGAAAGGTAAGCAAAACGATTAGAAAAATTAGCTCTAATCACTAAAATCCAAAAAGCATTGGCTATCATATATGTTCCCCAAAGATGGGTGTAAAATTCATCTTTAAATCCCCTTCTGATGATATAATAATACCCTGCAAAAACAGCAAAAGCACTATACACTACAAAATCCCACCTAAAGCCTGTATTACTCATTTGATCTTGGTACTCTTTGTTTTGGGTAAGATATTGGTTTACACGTTCGTCTCCTATCCCTAGAGAACCAAAAAAAGATTCCCAAAAACCACTAGCTACTAGAGACAACGGGATGGCTGCTAACCAAATATAGAGATAAATTTTCGGATTTTTATACAACCCCGAAACCAGAAATGCAGCAATAGGTATCATTAATGAATTATGAAAACCATACGCAAAACCCATAATAGGGTACATTAGCCATTTTTGCTTTTGATAAAACAATAATGAAAAAATAAAAAGAGAAGTCGCCATACCGTTTCTTAATCCGTTGGTACCAAAAGACCAAAAAGAAAAAGAACCTATCATCATTAAAAAGGGTATGAACCAATAATCAGAAAAATATTTTTTTGCAAAAAGATAACAAGGCAGTATGTAAATCACATCAATTAATAAGAAATAGGTTCTTACGTCCATTAGCTCTGCACAGAGCTTGGTAAAATAACCAAAGAAGATTTCTCTTTTTATGGGAAGATTTGGGTCTAATTGCATTTTGGTAAATCCTCCCGCATAAGTACCCATATCACCAAATGCCCAAGAAATAGGACGAGTACCCATATACAACAATGTGAAAACAAGCAGAATATACCCCAAATTTTGTGTGGCTTTTACACTTTCTACTTGTTCTATAAAATATACCCTAGACTGCATAAACATATACAAGGTAACTATTAACAAAAGGTGATAATAGATGGCTGTATAATCAGATGCTGGGATAAAATCAAACATTATGAAGAAGTCATTTTTGCAGGATTTCCAACCATTACAGCGTTTTCTGGCACATCTTTGACCACCACAGCTCCCGCCCCGATTATTGCGTTTTTCCCAACAGTAATTCCTCCAATAACAATAGAATTAGCGTATAGCTTTACCCCATCTTCTATGATTGGCCTTTTTCCATTTTTTTCTCCTACTGTTACTAAGTGATTGACATATACATTTTCTCCAATTTTTTCGGCATTCAGAATCGTGGCATACGGGTGAGCCAATTGAAGACCTCCTCCGATTTTGGTATTGACATCAATAATAAATGAAGAGTTTCTTGGATAAAAAAACCTTAATATTTTTGAAACGATACCATTAGTTCTAAAGTAAAAAAGCGTTCTAAAATATTTGTTTGTTAGGAGTTCTTTTGATAAGGAATATATTTGATGTACCAAGGAAGGATTAAAATTTTTTTTTGCATAGATATCCTTAGCTATTACCTCTCTTTCTTTTGAAAAAATAAATAACAGCACATGAGGAAGAAATAGCAATTGTCCAAAAAAATACAAGACATCTCTCATGAATTAAATTAATTTTAAACCTTACATAATTATTTTTACAACTAATCGATAACAAAAATAAACATTCTTAAAATAATAAAACCTTAATGGTCTTACATATTAATGGACTACTCTATTTTTATTTCAAATTATAAATTAATTTATTGGAGTAGGAAGTTTCCATTTTTTATTTTTCCCCAAGGTCTTATCATAGATTAATCTAGATATTTTAAATAAACTTGAAAAATACAATAGAGAATATTTAAGGTAGATTGTTCTTATATCTAGAAATTTATCTTTGGATCTTTTCAGGCGTTTTTTCGTTTCTATCCCCAAGCTTGAATGGTGAGTTTCATCATCATATAATGCTCTGTATACAGAAATAAGTTTATTAAGATAAAATTGATTTCTAACATTATCTATGTTTAGACCCTGTAATTTTTCATATACAAGTTCCGTAACCTTTAACACACTTTCTTGTATTTTATAATTTGGTGTACTTCTAGAAGCTGAAAGAGGATTATAAATGTACTTGTATAGAGGAAGATCTTCAAATACTATTTTATTAGCATTTTTAAAAGCCTCAACATTAAATAGTAAATCTTCATTAAATTTTATTGTAGTATCAAATTTAATATTTTTAATCACCTCTCTTCTATAAAGCTTTGTACAAGAAGAAGGTTCAAACAAATCTGCCTTTAACAAAGAAACCAAAGTTTCTTTTTGAGACTGTATATAGATTTTACCACTACCATTAAATACTCTTGATAAATTTTCACCTACTAACTCAAAACCACAATGAGAAATATCTGCATTATGTTTTACCATATTTAACAGCAATGTTTCATACATTTCTGGATTTACTTCATCATCGCTGTCAATAAATCCTATATAATCACCCTTCGCTATTTCTAAACCAACATTTCTGGTATCTGAAACCCCTGTATTTTCTTTATGAATTACTATTATACGAGAATCTTTTTTTTCTAAGCCTTCTATTATTTGTTTTGTATTATCTGTGGAGCCATCATTCATTATAATTATTTCTAAATTCTTATATGTCTGATGAAGTACACTATTTATACATTTCTCTATATCTTTTTCCGCATTGTATGCTGGAATAATTATACTAATCATTTCTATTATTTTATAAAGACTCTAGTAGATTTTCAACTTCTCTCACCGTATTCTCTTTAGAAAAAAAACTACCTCTTTCTATTGCCCGTTTTTTATACAGTAATCGTTTTTCAGGGTTCGAAATCATTTCTTTAAGTCCTTCATAGAGTCCTTCTTTGGAATTTTCAGTTACTATTCCATATTCATTGTTTTCACCCAAAAGTTCTGCTGCACCAGAAACATTGGTGCTTACTACTGGCAAACCTAAAACCAAAGCCTCTGTAACGGCCGTACTAAAACCTTCTCTTCTAGAAGAGCATACATAGAGATCACACTTGCTTATATATTTATAAGGATTTTTATCAAATCCTAAAAACAAAAAGGAATCTGAAATATGTAATGCTTTTACTCTTTTTTTTAGAATACTCATGTCTTCTCCTATTCCCAGAATATGTGTTTTTATTCTGTAGCCTTCCTGCGTGAGTTTTTTATGCACTTCAATCAGCCGGTCGAATCCTTTTGTTTTTGTTACTTTAGCTACTGAAATAAGGTTAATATAACTGTCATCAAAATTAATTTCAGCTGGTTCTTTTCCCATTTCCTGAATGAACTCTGTTTCATTGGTATTGTATAGTACTTTAAATGGTAAATCATCTAAAACTAATTCTCTAAAATTTTCAATTACTTTCTTTGAAACACCAATAATATAATTAAATCCTGCATAGTATTTTCTTGCTTCTTTTATATTTATAAAGCCAATATATTTATGTTGTTCATTTAACTCAATATGTATCCAAGCCAATTTTTTAGTCTCTGATTCTTTGCATCCCGAAACAATTCTGGTAGCAGGGCCTTCTAAATAAGAAATTGCCACATCATAATGTTCTTTTATAAACCAGCGGTATAAAAATTCAGGAGAAAAGAGATTAAAAAAATAAGTATTGGCTCTGAAAATTTTCTTGAATTTATATTGGTATTTTACATCTTTATTCAAAAACTCTTTATTGACTCCAACATCAAAAATTGAAAAAAGGGTAACCTCATATTTAGACTTGTCTAAATTATTAACCAGATTTATCAATACTTTTTCCGCACCGCCATGTTTAAGATTGGGTATCAAAAAAATAACTTTTTTCATCTATAAAATTTCTGGATTTAATTTAAAATTATTAGGTCTCGTTTTTTTAGAGTTTTTATTACAAATATAAATAAATGTATGGGCTTACCGTACTTAAGATTATTTAATTCAATAATCGTTTACCTTTATAAAAAAAACATAAAATGTATATAAGCCCTATATTTACTCCTATATTTTCTGCAATTTCTTTATATGATAATTTATCTTTTAGTGAAAGGAAATAAGAATACACCATTTTAAGTTTTGCTAGAAAGCTATAGTCACAAAATTCTGCTTTTTCTTTTAGCCATAGGCCATATCCCTTAGGATTCTCTAGAAACAATTTGTTGCCTGTTAAGGTTAGCCCTCCTTCCAAAAATTTATAAATGTAAATAATATCATTATACACTCTCATTTTATAACCATCTTTTGCCATTCTGTTCCATGCTACAGCTTCGGTTATAAATTTTTCATTTGAAAATACTGGATATTTGTAATTTCTATGTATTTCAGTAAAAAAAACGTAGGCTCTTTCTCCGTCAATTGGCTTATCGGAGACTTCAGAATATCTTTCTAGTAGATTTACATCTCTAAAGAGAGCCTCAAAAATTGTATTATCTGTTATTTTATGATTTATCCCCATATTTCCAACAACGCCACAAAACATTTCTTTTTGAGGTAGAGTACTTGCCCAAGTCTCTACTTTTTTTAGCGCATCTTCTGTTAAATAGTCATCAGAATCTACTGTAAAAAATAATTCTCCTTGGGCTAAATCTAACCCGTAATTAATTGCGGTATGTTTTCCTCTATTTTTCTTTGTATAATAACGAATAGGAAAAGTATTACTTTCTTTTTGCCATTTATCAATAAGCAAATTTGTATGGTCTAAAGAGCCATCATCTATCACCAACCACTCAAAATCTGTAAACGTTTGTTTTTGTAGTGATTTATATAAGCGTTCTAATGTATGTGCTCTATTATAAGTGGGCGTAAATACAGTAATTTTATTATTAAACATAGTTTTTTCTCTATTCAATTATGATTTATTACCTTACATGTAGTTTCCATTTAAAGAAGAATTAAAAGATCAAACTAAAACAAAATGATACAATACTAAAAATACCGATTATTAATAATTTATGATCATAATTACTAATTTTTAGATTAATTTTCAAACTATTTACAACTCCAATTAAAAGAAAAATATAATAAAACATTAATAATCTGAAGTCAAGAACATCAATTTTAGTAGTAAATGCAGCAATGAAATTACAAACTATAAAAATTAATGATGATAATAAACAAAAGAATGTAAAAACATCAAAATTTTTATTTTTTTGTTTGAAGTAAAAATATATAAATAATAGATTTAATAAATATGATAAAACATATGGTACTAAAGTTATATAAAAGATTTCGTATTCAAGTTTTATTTTTACAGCAATTCTATGAAGTGAAAATGATAAGGGATCAATTACTAATGGCACATTTACCAAAGAATGAAAAAGGAATGATAGATAATTAAAGTTAATCCCCCCCCCTCTTACACCAGTTAAATTTCCAGTGTGATAAAAGTTAAACATGAGATATCCTAAGAAAATTGAAAGTGATATTATTGCTGATAATAAATAGTTTTTTGAAAAAATAATATTTCTTTTCCTAATCAGCAATGCAAATAAAAAGCAAGAAAATAATATAAAAACCGAATTATATTTTATAAAAAGCATTGCTAATAATAAAAGAGTATTATAAAATAAAAATTTGTTTTCATTAATTCTACCTTTCAAAAAGTTGTAATTGTAATAACAATATAATATTATAAAAACTAATAGAATATTTTCAGACCATGCCATTGGGTAGATATTTTGAAGAGCTGAAAAAGTCATCATCACCCAGACCTCTTTCCAAAAAAAATTTTTTATTCTTACAAAACTTAAAATAAAAATTACAGAAAAGAGATTGATAATTTTAAAAGTTAAATCATAGTTTTTTGTAAAAAACTCAACAAACCATAATATTATTGGTAAAAATAATGGAAATACACTATCCTTGATATTTGGTAAGTCTTTGGACAACCTGATATAATTATATGAATCTGGAGTATAATAATTTAAATATTTCCAAGATAAAAACATATTAGTAATTATTCCTAAAGGAATAATATTAAAAATTTTATCTATCCATTTATTTTTAAACCAAATCATTTTAAAATTTTAATCCTTATTTTAGAACACTGCTCTGGAAATACTAGAAAGAATTTCAACCACAACTGTTCTTTTATTTTCCATTCAGAAATATATTCTGATAAAGCATATTTTTTGACTTTTGCAACAATATTTTTTCGATGGTTAAAATCTACATCAACATTCGGATTTTTTGTTATCAACTGGTAGTTGTATAAAGCAGCATGCCAAAAAGATTGAACTGCTAAAGAGGTTAGTTTAGGGAATTTTTGTTTTACAAATTCTATTCTTTTTTCTCTAGCCTCTATTCCTGCAAGACGTTTAACCGAATATTTCTCTGCCATTATGCTATCATTTTGTTGACGATAAAAGTATAATGCTTTATTTACTCTTACTATTTTTTTTGCTCTGGCAAATATCTGATAGGCCCAGAATTCATCTTCATGAATTTTACCTTTTTCAAAGAGTAAATTGTTTACCACATCGGATTTATATAGTTTATTCCATACCACCTGTCTTAAGTCTTCTTTCAATAAAAGTTCTAAGGCTTTTTCTGTTTCAAATTCTTCTACTTTATTATGCTCTATTGTTTTTTCCAAATCTTTTTCGTCTTGGAATTTAAGAAATCTGCATTCCACAATATCTGCATTGTACAAAATAGATGTTTCGATTAAATTCTGGTATAAGTCTAAAGCTACCTTATCATCACTATCTACAAAAGCTAAATAACCACCTGTTACTTTTTCATATCCTGCATTTCTCGCATCAGATAAACCTCCATTTGTTTTATGAATTACTTTTATTCTTTGATCTTTAGTGGCATATTCATCACAAATTTGGGGGCATGCATCAGTAGAACCGTCATTTACCAAAATAATTTCTAGATTTTGATACGTTTGATGGATTATGCTTTCTACACATGCAGACAAATATTTTTCTACATTATATACGGGGATAATAATGCTTATTTTGTTCATGGTCTAATTTTTATGATGAAATCATTATTTAAATAAACTTTATTCTATCTTATAAAATACATCAGGGGTAAAAGGAGCAAGTTGTTTATTTTCTTCTAATTTTTCTATTTTGTATTTTATATTTCTTTCTCTAAATTTAATATAATATTGTCTAAAGGCAAATGGATGAGATAAATCAAAAACAATGGTTTTAGTCCCCACAGCATTAACAAAATTATTTACAATTTCATTATCCTTTTGCAATTTAAGTGCGGTAATTCCTCCAGAGACTAAAACATTAGTCATAAGAAGCACTAAAGTGATTTGGGACAGTACCATAGCTTGTTTGTTTTTAAGAATAAGACCGGCAATAATAAAAACTAAGGGGATTAACCAAATCTGAGCTGATAATCTAGACCACCAGCTGGCAGGATTAATCATTATACTTAACAAAAAAGCCAGTAAAACAAAAACTATTATTTTCTTCTCTAATTTATTTGTTTTTAGAAACAGAAATGATGCAAGTAAAAGTGTTATTACTAAAACTCCACTAAATAAAAAACCAAAGCCTCCTAATCTGGTATCAAAATTAATAAACAATTCATCTTTACTAAATGTAAAAGGGATTTTTAGTGTATCCGGAAATGTTGCATTTTTAAAATCATTATTTGTTTTGGAAAATAGAGAAATAGCAGTTCTTTCAACTCTATTCTTATTCAATAGGAGTTTTGGGATATTTTGATTAATGATGTCTATTTTTTTATCTCCCGCAAATGGATGCAAAACATTATTCCCACTTAGGATATTCGTCATAAAAGGGTTTACATTACAGAAAAAACTCAAGACTAAAATGTAAAAAAATGGAGCTATCATTATTTTTTTTTGGTCAATGAAATGGTAAATAACTGCTATGATTACAAATACCATGAAGATTGGTATAGAAGAAAATTTTAATGAACAAAAAGTCACTGAACTTAAAACAAAAATGATTAGATACGGTAATTTCTTATTCGAAAAATAGGTAAGAAGAGATGCTAAAGAAACGAGTAAGGTAAGATACCAATTGCCATCTATGTAATAAGTAAAAACTTGTGTAAAGACTACAGGATTAAAAACCGCAACAAAACAAAGAAAGAAGCGATAGCTCTTTTTCAATTTTAGTGTATCTAAAAAAGACCAAAACACAAAAAATGCAATATAAACTAAGATGATATTCAGCAGTTTGCCCGCTTCTATTTTATTGGTAATCAAATAGATATTTGCTTGAATAATTTCATTTCCCTTTTGGTATAGATTTATCCAAACTCTGTATGAATTACTCTCTTCTAGAATAGGATTCCAACCATTTTTTAATAGATAAACAGCTTCTTGATGATACCCCTGTCCGTCCCAAGACGTATCAAAATAGTGAATCGCAGCAAAATAGCTTATTAATACGATAAATACCGACAAAAACATTGCTGCAAAAATCTCCAAGGTGTTTTTCAGTGTATACCTAAGAATAAACACACTGATTATAAAAGCAATAACAGTATTCCAAACATTTAAATCAAACCCTAATAAAAAAACTACATTAGAAACTACCAATGTTATTGAGAAAAAACTCAGTAAGAACAAAGAGGAATTAACAAATATTTTTTCTAGCATCTTTCAATAAAACTACAATATTATAAAACTAATTCTTCAAAAAGATTTTAAACAAACCTAATTTCCTTAAAGCCTTAAAGATAAAAGATTTATTGTATCCATCAATTTCTTTTTGCAGTGCAACCTCTCTTCTGCTTAGTAGGGCTTTCTCTGTAAAAAGATGTTCAATATTTACATTTCTTCTTTTTGCTGCATCAATAATGGTTACCCAAAACCAAAAATAAGCTTTGTCTTCATTTTGATTGGTAGAAATGCCATTATTATGAATTCTATATTTGTAAAATGATTTATCTAGCAAAATAGCAGGTCCAACTTCGTATAGAATAAATAACAAATCTCTATCTACGGCTCTTTGTAAATAACTGTTTATACCTTCAGTTTTGCTATAAAATTCTTTTTTAAATGAAAGGAAAGCAGAAACATTCCCTTCAAAGTCAAAAAAATAAGCATCTGAGTTTTCAATTATTTTAGATTTTCTTTCGTATTGAATATTCAAATATAGATCACAGAAGTATAGATTAGAGTATATTAAAGAAGCTTCTGGATGTTTCTCATGTTCGGCAACCATTAGTTCTAACGCTTCACTTGTAATGGCATCATCTGGGTCTAGGAATGCACAAAGCTCACCCGTTGCTAGTTCTGCACATTTTCTTTTGGTAAATCCGCAACCTTTGTTTTCTGGGTTTTCATATACTTTAAAACGAGTATCTTCTCCTATGATTTTTTTAATTATAGCAACGGAGTTATCGGTAGAAGCATCGTCTACTATAATAACTTCCCAATGGGAGTAGGTTTGCGCCATAATGCTGTTATAACAATCTTGGAAAAATTTGCCGTTATTATAATTGGCGATAAGTATTGAAAAAAGAGGATTTCCCATTTTTAAATTATTTTTGAAGCAGAAGAATTCTATAATAAATACTTCTTAAGATTCTTGCTTTATATTTTTTATTTATAAATAAATACAAATACCCTTTTACTAGAGCATAGAAAATATATGAAATTTCTTTGGTTTTTTTTATGTTTTCTAATAATGCCAGATTTTCTACGTAAGTACCATGATTCATGAAAAAGAAGTAATTGTTTTTAAAAAAAACGGCCAACTCTTTTTTATAAGGAGAATGCAGTAGCCTCTCAAAATAATAATTCAGTACCCTTAATCTGTCTCTATGAATATTCCCATTTTCTACATTTTTCTTCGTAGTGTTGTGTTCATGCCATCGCATATAATTAAGCGGTTGTGGCATATAAAGAATTTTACTATTTAGCGCAATCCCTATATATGCGAAACGGTCTCCTGTATTATTATAATAACTGAGTTCTTCTAAATTAATTGCTAAAAGTTGAGATTTTCTAAACAAAACACTACTCGCATTCTCTACTAGCATCTGAGCAACTAAAAATAAAGGTAAATTTTCTTTATCTATGATATTGTTAAAACTCGCCAGTTTTTCCCATCTATTTTCCTTGGCCTTCCAAGTATTATTAATGGTCTCTCCTTTTTCATTTACTGCTTGGCTTTTTGTAAAAACCATTCCAAATGAAGCATCATTTTGCAAAGCACTTAGCGTTTCTTGTAAAAAAAATTCTGAGGCATAATCATCACTTTCTGCAATCCAAATACAATCTCCTTGACACAGTTCTATTCCTTTTATCCATTGTTTAAAAACGCTGCCCGAATTTTGCTGATTGTAAATAATGTGGCTTACTTTAGGGTGTTTTCTGTACAGTTCTATAATTGTTTTGCTCTGATCTGTAGAACAATCATCTAAAATAATCAATTCAAAATCCTGATGCGTTTGATTCAACACAGACTCTATTCTTTGCTTTAGGTATAAAGCATGATTATAGTTGGGGATGATTACGGATACAGAGGGGCTGGGTTGCATATTAATAGACTATTTTTAATTTTTATTTATGCTTAAAAAAGTAATACATATATCCTTTAAAAATGAGAAATTTGTTATACCTAGTAAGTTGATGTGGAAAAAATCTTAAAGTAAAAAAAATGTTTTTCAAATTACAATTATAGTATGAAAAGTATCTTCTCAAAAAGGCATGAAATAATATTGATTCTACTTTTTCATCAAAATTTTCTTGATAACGATGCATAATTTTTTCTCTAATTTGAATGTTATTATCAAACCATAGTTTATTAGAATCACCTTCAGAAAAATGTTCTATCAAAACATCATTTATTACATAATTATGATATCTTGTCGCCACTCTAAGACTAAAATCAGTATCATATCCGTGAAAACCTTTAACTTTCACATCAAATAAGAATTCATTATAAACAAACTTTGTCACAGCCATAAACACTCCATCAACTGCAAATACTTTTGCATAAGGAATTAACATTTGTTTTATAGTTCTTCTAGTTCTTTCTTTGTTATTTTGAATATAATTTTTAAAATTATATATTTCATCAAATATAAACCAACCACATGGAGCTTTAGGCACATAATTAGAACCGGCTAAACCAACAACACCAACATTTTCTTTTTCTAAATGATTTATCAATTTCTGCCCCCATTCTTTTGTATGAAAAATTACATCTTCATGTACAAAAAGAAGATAATCATATTTAGACAATGAAGCTCCCTTGTTGTATGCTTCACATATTCCCATTAGATTAGGATTATCAATTTTTATGATTTCATAAGGAATACCAATAGTCTCAGCTATATTTTTTTCTAAAGCAGAGTAAAATTGAGGATGATATGATGAAATAATAATAGATAACACTAATTAAGAATTTTTATGATTTTAAACAAAAACTTAGTTATTTTATTTTTATGAATGAGATTGAGTAATAAAGTGTAATGTTTTATTTTTTCATTTATTAGTAAGCTATTTTTAATGGCATTAGGTGACTCTGATAAATATTTACTTAGATGCTTTTTATAAATATAATTTTCAGCATTATTTAATACTTCTACATTTTTATTTATATTAACATCCCTTGAATCATCTTTTCTTCTATAATAGAATCCTAAATAATCTAGTTTAATAACTAAACTTGTTTTATTCAAAATTGAAATCCAAAACTCCCAGTCTTCTTTTCCAAATTCCAAGTCATCATCATATCCATTTACTCTTTGCCAATCTGTTTTTTTATAAAATCCTGAACAAAAAATTTGATTATAAAATTTAATTGTTTTGTAATCATAAAAAGATATATCCCAGAACCTTTGAAAAACTCCAAAAAACTCTGCATTACAATATATAATTGTAGGATCCTTAGTAAATTCTTTTTCAGCCAATTCTAAATATAAATTTCCTATCCTATCATCTGCATCTAATGGTAATATCCATTCTCCCTCTGCAATTGCTATTCCTGCATTTCTGGCAGAACTTACACCTCCATTCTCTTTATGCATATATTTAAAACGAGGGTCTTTTTCTAGCCATTTTTTTGCCACTTCTTCTGTATGATCTGGGCTTCCATCATTTACAATAATACACTCCCAATTTTGGTAAGTTTGGTCTAGTACAGATTGTAAACATTCGTCTAAATACTGCGCTTGGTTATAACAAGGAACGATAACAGAAATAAGAGGATTCAACTTGTATTTTTTTTAAAATATTGAAACTATAAAAATGACACCTTATAAAATAAAATTCGTTTAAAGTTACCCTTTTGTTCGAATCACGTTCGAATCACAGTCGAGTCTGCTTCGGAAAACGGGTACTTTTTCCGAACAAAAGTGCACTTTGACTGCACTTTGATTCAAATGAAACCTTAAATAGACTCCCATTTTTATTTTTTTTATATCAGTCTTTTCCACCAAGGTTTCTTATCATGATCTGCGGTGTAAGAATATCCGTAACCGTATTTATAACCGTATCCATATTTATTGCTGTAGGTAAGGTTAAGGTAGCTTACATCATTCAGCACAATAGCCATTTTTCCTTTGGCGTGGTCTTTGGATACCTGATTCGCAAATCCTATCATCTCCTTATCGGTATATTCTGAGCGCATTAAAAATAACAACACATCTGAATATTTGATTAAGTTATAGGTATCTCCTACCATGAGCATAGGCGCTGAGTCTATGACCACATAATCAAAATGCTGCTGTGCATAGTCTAACAAGTCTGCAAATTTTTCACTTTCTAAAAGTTCATTAGGATTGGGAGCAATGGCACCTGAATGGATGAGCTTAAGGTTTGGATTAATGGCAGATTCTGAAATAAATCTCTCAGGCTGTGAAGCGTAATTGCTTAAGAATTCTGAAAGTCCCTCTCCTTTGAGGTGCATAAATCGTTTGAGCTGAGGATTTCGGATGTCTGCTCCTACTAACAATACTTTTTTGCTTTGTGCCAAGGTAAGTGCTGTATTTACTGAAATGGTGGTTTTCCCTTCTCCTTTAATAGAAGAAGAAATGAGGATAACGGGACATTTATTTTCTTTGTTAAAGAAATATTTTACATTAGAATAGAGAATTCTAAAAGATTCTGCAAAAGCTGAGAGGTCGTTCTTACCGATAATGTTTTCTGCCCCTTTCGGTATATTGGGAATTTCTGCTACTACAGGTATGTCTTTTACTGAGTCTAGTATGTCTTCTTTTGTATGAATGTAGGTATCTAATGCATTCTTGACAAAGAAAAATAATAAAGGTAACAATAACCCTAGTGCATAGGCATAGAGCATTATTTTGCTTGCGTTGGGTGATACTACCCCTGTCGTATAAGCAGGGTTAAGGGTTTTCACTTTTGGTGTGGTTACTGCCAAAGCCATAGAAATTTCTTCGTTTTTCTGCAACAAGTAAAGATACAGCGCTTCTTTAATTTTCTGTTGGCGGTCTATATTTTTAAAGAAGTTTTCTTGCTCTGGAAACATAGACATTTCTTGTTTGTATTTAGATATTTTGCCTTGTTGATACCCTAAGTTCGTAGATATTACTTCTTTGGATTTATTCAAACTTTCTCTAATGAGACTTTTGAGCTGAGACAAATCTTTATTGAACTGCACAATCATAGGATTGGCAGGTGTGGCTTGTCTCAGGGTTTTATTTTTTAAGAGGAGCAATTCATTATATTGGGTGATTAAGCCTTCAGCAGCATTAGGTACCCCAATATTGGTAGGAAGCAACTGATCATTGGGAGCATTGACCATTCTGAGTACTGCATTTACCATCTCTAGTTGAGAAGCGAGTTCTAGTGTTTTTTGGGTTCCCTCATCTAAACCTTTGATGCTAGATAGCGCCTGCGTTTCTATATCAAAAATCTGGTTGGATCTTTTATAATTGGTTTTCTTCCCTTCAATGTTAGACAGCTCACTGGTAATGAGTTGCAGCCTTTCATTGATAAAAGCAGCAGAGTTACGAGCTTCTAACTTTTTGTCATTGTCTGCATCTAGATTATATTGCTTTATTAATTCATTGAGAATATCTTCTGACTTTTGTGGGATTTCTCCTCTATAGAAGAGGTCCATGATATTGGTATCTGTATTGAGATTGGTTACCATGATGGCTCCCTCTAAACCAGCCGCAATATTCTTGTAGTTGAAAAAATTTACATTGATATAGTCTTGGTAATTTATCCCTTCAACTTTAGAAATTTTTACTATCCCAAATCCTAAGTCATAAGGAACATCAAAATAATAGGATTTAGGATTCTTGCCTTCTAGATTTGCAAGCAGAAATCGCTTATTGTCTAAGGCTTTAATTTTATATGAAGCCCCTCCGAAATTTTTTTCGTCTTTTAGCGCAATAATCTCCCCTCGAAAAGGGCTTAATTCATATAATTCTATTTTCTTGATTTTGGCTTCTTGAACAAAGGTTACATCTAGATTAAGATGCTTCACCACTTTATTTAAAATGGGTTTAGACTTCATGAGGGCTATTTCATCTGAAATGGGATTTTTGGCGATCCCTCCTGTTCCCATGTTTTGCAAATCATTGAGCCCAATAACGCCTGTACTTTTTTTGGTAGAGTTATTAAAATATACTGATGCTTGGGAGCTGTAGATAGGAGTGGTATATCTCAGGTATATTTTTGCTGCTATGGCAAAAAGAACAAAAGAGAGTACAAACCAATACCAAACCCTTACGTATTTAAAGATTTCTTTTTTAATATTGAGCTTTTTAGTTCTTTGTGGTAGAGAAGATTGTATGGGCTGAAGCGTTTCCATTTTAATTTTTTATAAAATTATATGCCGCAAATAAAAGTCCTAATACTCCAGAATAGGTTAATATTTTACTTAAAATAGGGGTTTTGTTTGCAGCAATCTGTGCATCTCTGTTTGGAAGAGCGTACAAGATATCATTATTTTGGATATAATAATATGGAGAATTAGATAGGTTATAATCTGTAAGGTCTAAGGTAATGGTTTGGTCTTTGCCATCTATATTTCTAATTAATCTTACATTGGTAAGGTCTGAATTTTCATTGGTTCCTCCACCGAGTGCAATAGCTTGTAAAATATTTAATCTTTCATCAGAATAGGTTACCATTCCTTTTTTATTAAACTCTCCTAAGAAAGTTAATTTTTGATTTTGCTGATTGATGATGACAATAGGTTCTACCAAATATTTTTTGAGTCTTTCTTCTAAGTCTGTCTTCAGTTCATCTACTGTGAATCCTGAAACTTTGATTTTCCCTAAAGTAGGAAAGTTAATTTCACCTTCTTTGTCTACTGTATAATTTAAGTTTGCTGAGGAAGAAGTATTTCCTACCTCGGCATTATTAATTTGACTTATTGTATTTAAGTTAAAGGGTTTGATGGCAATTTCATCATAACCTGTAACTTTTATATCTAATACATCTCCTATCATTAACTTATTTCCCTGAAATCTAGCTTGGGTGATTTCGGAATTGTAGTTTATGTCTTTGTCCATGTAAATCATGTCCTTTTTAGGACCGCATGAAATTACAGTTAGTGAAACAAGCAGTATTAAAAATCTTAGAATGTTTTTCACGTGATAATAGGTCATTTATTAGACAAAAATAATATAAATTTATGATAAACAATCATTTTAAAAAGTGAGAGATTGGATAAATTTAGTTTCCCTTGTTGCTTTTGGTGAAAAGATTTATTTCTTGGTGTCACCTTTTATTAAATTAAACTCTATAACACCTTCATTTTATATGCAAAAAGCACAGTAATAAAATACTGTGCTCGATTTAATATGTGATTTATTTAGTTAAAATAATAACTTATTCCTAACCCCATTAATCTGTTCCAGGTTTTATGGTCTTGATAATTAGGGTATACCCCTGATATTCCTTGGTCATATCTTAGATACACCTCTACCTTATCACTTATTACATACCCAAACGCTCCGGAAACTGATAAATTTAGCTTTTTCATGTCATCATCCCTCAGTCCTATGTACCCTGCATCTTCATTGGTAGGGCCTGCTCTATTTTCTGAAACATTATAAGCAAATCTAGGCCCAATCATGAAATAGAAATTCTCAAAATACCCTCTGTACAAGTGGAATTTTCCGTATAGGGCAAATGCTATATAATCATTTCTAAAATACTGTCTTCCTTGTTCGAGAATGGTTTTTTCGCCTTCCATACTGTATTCTATCACGGGGTAAATGTAATAACGAAGTGGTGCGTAGATGCTTCTTTGAAAGGTCTCCAAAGGAATTTCCATGAATAAGCCAACACTTGGCGCAATTCTACCTCTAGAGAAGTCATGAATTCCTTCGATAGACGAAGAATGCACATTTGCAGTCGCTCCCCATTTCACCTCTTGAGCAAAAGAAAATCCTGAAAGCAAAATAGCAAAAACAAAGAATATTTTTTTCATATTTAGCGAAATATAGTACAAAATAACATTTTTCATTTTAGTTGAGTAAAATTATCCGTTAAATAATGCTCTTCCTTCCATTAACTGATGTACTTTTTGTTTTACTTGTTCTAGGGTATTTTCATCTTTAATATTGGTCACCACTTCATTGATTAAATCTGCAATGGTCTCCATGTCTTTTTCTAATAAACCTCTCGTGGTGATGGCGGCGGTTCCTAATCTGATTCCAGAAGTGATGAATGGAGACTTATCGTCATAAGGAACCATATTTTTATTACACGTAATGTCTGCTTTTACTAAAGCTTTTTCGGTTTCTTTACCGTTTACGCCTTTATTTCTAAGGTCTACCAACATCAGGTGATTATCTGTGCCTCCACTAACAATGTCAAAACCTCTGTCTATCATTGCTTGAGACAATGCTCTAGCGTTTGCTACGACTTGTTTGGTATAGGTTTCAAATTTCTGGTCGATGGCTTCTGCATAGGCCACTGCTTTTGCAGCAATTACGTGTTCTAGCGGCCCACCTTGAGTTCCTGGGAATACTGCTCCATCTAATACGGCACTCATCATTTTGGTTTCGCCTTTTGGTGTTTTGTGACCGTAAGTATTTTCGAAATCTTTGCCCATCATGATCATTCCTCCTCTTGGTCCGCGAAGCGTTTTATGCGTAGTAGTGGTTACAACATGGCAATGTTCGAATGGTGAGTTCAATAATCCTTTGGCAACCAAACCTGCAGGATGTGCAATATCTGCCCACAATGTAGCGCCTACCTCATCAGCTATTTCTCTGAATTTGGCATAATCTAAATCTCTAGAATACGCTGAGAAACCTGCAATCAGCATTTTTGGTTTTTCGCGCAATGCTACTTCACGCATTTGGTTATAATCGATAAGACCTGTTTCTTTTTCAACTCCGTAAAATACAGGACGGAAATTAATTCCCGAAAAATTCACATGAGAACCGTGTGTCAAATGACCTCCCATTGATAAATCCATTCCCATAACGGTATCTCCAGGTTTTAACACCGAAAGATAAATGGCAGCATTGGCCTGTGAACCAGAATGCGGCTGTACGTTGGCATATTCTACGCCGAAAAGTTGTTTTGCTCTTTCAATGGCCAGTGTTTCTACTTCGTCTACCACTTCACAACCTCCGTAGTATCTCTTACCTGGGTAGCCTTCTGCATATTTATTCGTTAAGACACTTCCCATGGCTTTCATCACGTTATCAGAAACAAAATTTTCTGATGCAATAAGCTCTATGCCATGCGTTTGTCTCTGTCTTTCTTTTTCAATCAATTCAAAAATGATATCGTTGCTCATATTAGATTTTTTATTTTGCTCAAAAATAAGAAATTATGCAGATATTTGCAGATAACTTTACATTAATAATTATGGGAAAGAAAAAATATAAAAAACAGTTGCTTAAATCTCTGAAATCTTTAGGGAAATCTGAACATCTTCTGTTGGAAAGCATGACCAATTTGATGCTTCTAGGAGAACTGAAGAAAAACAATATTGAGTTTAAAGATGGAGATACCTTTACTTTTAAAGACAATATTTTTGATTACAGCGAAGACAAAAACATCAGAAAAATGGCAAAACTTCGTCATAAAATGATGAAAACCATGAATAAACTGGTGGAGAAAAATAATTTTAAGGATAAGGAAATTAAGTTCTTATCGTAAAAATAAAAAAGCAATCTTCAATGGAGATTGCTTTTTATTTTATTAAAAAATTAAAGAATTTAAAAATTAAAAGATTTATCATCCTCAACGTATTCTTTTATTAAAACAAAGTCTTAGTTTCAGCCATTACAGGAACATGAATCTCTGTTCCGAATGCTTCGTTAATTTTCTCAATGAAATAAGCTGACAACAACGGAGAAGCCAATTCTACATTTTGATGAACGAAAAAACACAGGTTTTTCAGGCCTTCTTCTTTCCAAAGTTTTATCCGTTCTAACCAATCATCTAATCTTGCATAATCGCTGTCTGCATTGGCGCCTACATATCTTACAAAAGCGGTATCTGATGTGAGTCTCATGTGCAACATGTCTCTTCTACCTGCTGTATCTACGATGATATTCGCAATGTTATTCTCTTCTAGCAACTGAGAGAATTTTTCAAAATTTTCTTCTTCAAACCATTCTGCACTGCGCACTTCTATCGCCAGTGGAACTTCTTTTGGCCATTCTTTTACAAATTTTTCTACCCTGTCAAAATCTTTAGGCTTGAAATTATCATGCAGTTGTAAGAACACCATTCCCAACTGGTCTCCGAAATTCAAAACTGAAGTCGCGTAATCCGTAACCACATCAGTCACATTAATCAGTCTTCTGAAATGTGAAACGGTATTGGTGATTTTTGGAAAAAACTTAAAATTGGGCGGTGTTTTTTCTTTCCATGTGAGCACTTGTTCTGGACTTGGCAAAGAGTAAAATGTAGCGTTCAACTCAATAGAATTGAATTGGGTAGCGTAGTATTTCAACTCGTCTTTGGTTCCTTTTGGGTAAAATCCTTTCAGGTCGGTTTTGTTCCATTTGGCACAACCGATGTAGATATTGAAATCGTTTCCATTAGATTTTTCTAAAATTTCTTGGGTTTTAGGATGATCTTTCGGAAGGGTGAAGTCTATTTGTGATGGGTCTGCTACTTGTCCGAATTTCATTTTTTTAGTTTTTAGGGATTAGGAAAAAGGGATTGGTTTCAAAGGTAAAAATTTCTTGTAGATTCTAAAAAGAAAGTGAATTTATATTTCCCGCAGATTGCGCTGATTTTTTAACACAGAGAGCACAGAGTTTTTTCACAGAGAACACAAAGATTGGATTTTATGTTTATCGTTCCGTAGGAATCTAAAAGAATTTATGATTATTTCAAGTATTTTAAGTTTTGGCTAAAGCCAAATTGCGTTGTTAATTAAAAAGTCGGGATTTCTTCGTCTCCGCTCAGAACCTGCGACTCTATTGAATAAAAAATTTCAATCATTATCTTCAAGTTGGAAAATTTCTTCAACATTCTTTTTAAAATATTTTGAAATTTTCAAAGCTAAAACAGTAGATGGAACATACTTTCCTGCTTCTAAAGCGTTAACAGTTTGTCTAGAAACCCCAATTCTTTTTGCTAATTCTTCTTGCGTTATATTTAAAATTGCTCTTTGAACTTTTATGTTATTTTTCATTTTCTCGAAAGTAAATAATTGAACTTAAACACATAAAGAACCAATGGTAAATACATTGATAAAATCATCACATTAAAAAAAGCCATTCCATAAATAGTTAAAAATAGAATTAAGACAATTAAATAGCTTATCATTAGACTCCAAAATACGGATTTTAAACGAAGAAAATTTATATATTCATCTTCATTCTTTTCATTGGAAAAACCTACAAGTAATCCACCAATAATAATTAATAAACCCGTAAGATTAGTCACCCAATCAACTTTAGTAATTTGAAAGAAACCGCTTTCCGAAAACAATCCAGAATTAAAAAAAACTGGTAAATGAATTTTAAAAACTTCAAAATTGATTTCAAAAATAATCATTATTAATCCCCATATTAATGACGGAATAAAAATTAGCCAACCTACTTTTTTACACCTGTTTGGCAAAAGTTTTAAATTTTTCATATTATATTTTTTTACACTTACGAATGTAAAAATTATTTTACATTTAGACAAATATTTTTTACATAAATCTTATAATTAGACTGATATATCAGTTTTAATTTTCTGACAAAAAAAAACCGCAGAAATTTCTGCGGTTTGTATATTGTAAATCAAAAATCTTCAATTGTCAATTGAATTACGCTTCGCAAGAACTACAAGTAACAAAATTCACCATCAGTTCTTTAGAAACAGATTGTGAACGCTGGTAGTATAAGGTTTTTACCCCTAGTTTCCAAGCTTCAATCATTAGATTGTTGACATCTTTAATCGCCAATGAAGCTGGGATATTCAGGTTCAATGATTGCGCTTGGTCGATGTACTGTTGGCGTTGTCCTGCTTGTGTAATGATTTCCATTGGGGAAATTTCCTTAAAGGTTTTGAACACGTCTTTTTCTGTTTGGGTTAACTGTGTCATGTGTTGTACAGAACCGTGATTCAACATGATTTCTCTCCAAACATCTTCATTGTCTAAGCCTTTTTCTTCTAGCAATTTTGCTAAATATTTGTTCTTTCTCATGAAATTTCCTTTTGCCAAACCTGCTTTGTAGTAATTCGATGCAAAAGGTTCAATTCCTGGGGAAGTTTGCCCTAAAATTGCTGATGAAGAAGTGGTAGGTGCGATTGCCATCGTAGTAGTATTGCGCATTCCGTAGCCTTTCAACATTTCTGGTTCGCCATAAATATTCGCCAATTCTTTTGATGCTTGAATAGATTGCTCTTGAATTTGTTTGAACGCTCTAGCGTTGAACATTTTCGCTTCCATGCTTTCAAAAGGAATCATGTTTTTTTGCAAATAAGAGTGGTATCCTAGAACGCCCAAACCTAATGCTCTATGTCTCAAAGCAAATTTACGCGCAGAAGACAGGTAATAGTTTCCTTCGGTTTTTTCTATAAATTCTGACAATACTGCATCCAAGAAATAGATGGCTAATTTCACTGCATTGGTATCTTTCCATTCGTCATACAATTCTAAGTTCATGGAAGAAAGACAGCAAATAAAACTTTCGTCTGCTGTAGAAGGCAACATGATTTCTGAACACAAGTTACTCGCATTGATTACTGCTCCAGAATCTTTGTAAACTTGAGGTTTATTACGGTTGACATTATCCGTAAAGAAAATATAAGGAAGTCCTTTTTTCTGACGAGATTCTAACACTTTTGCCCAAACTTTACGTTTCTCCATGTCTCCATCAATCATATCTTGCATCCAATAATCTGGAACGCAAACTCCCATAAACAAGTTCTGAATGGGGCTACCAATTTCTTTGATGTTTAAGAATTCTTCAATATCTCCGTGGTCAATATCTAAATATGCAGCAAAAGCTCCTCTTCTTACGCCTCCTTGAGAAACCACATCCATCGCAGTATCAAATAATTTCATGAAAGAAACCGCTCCTGAAGATTTACCATTATCGGTCACGGCTGTTCCTCTATGACGCAGTTCACCAAAATAACCAGAAGTTCCTCCTCCGATTTTGGTTTGCATAATTACTTCTCCTAATTTATGGGTAATGCCTTCGATATGGTCTGGAACGTGAACATTAAAACAAGAAATAGGCAAACCTCTTTGAGTTCCCATGTTTGCCCAAACTGGAGACGAAAAAGAAATCCAACCTTTGGTAATCATTTCCTTAAACGCAGGAATGAGTTCTGGTTTGTACAAGCGTTTTGCTGCCGCTGTAGTAATTCTGTCAATAGCTCCTTCTACGGTTTCTCCTTTTAGAAGATACCCTCTGTTCAGCATCTGTTCCGACTCTTCATTAAGCCACCAAATATCTAATTTTTCTTCCATATCGTTTAATTTTTTTTCACAAAAAATGAATTCTAAATCTGCATTTAAAATTCAAGATTATTATTTATAGCAGAAAGTTTTCTGCGAGTTTTAATTTTTTATAAAATTATTGACGCTCGCCGTGCTCTTTGTCTAATTTTCATAAAAAAGCAATAGCGAATATGAGTTGTGCGTCAAATAAAGGGCTTATCTTTTAGAACAAATCGTTAGCAGTGATGCTCTTATCGTGCTTAGTGTAATCTACTGGTCTTTTGGCAAAAAAGTCATCTAATGAATTGGCGAAAACTTCTTCTTCGAACCACGTCATCGGTCTGTATTGTTCAGGTGTTACGTTGTAACGAGTTTTCATACCAATTTTTTTCAAAGAATCATCTACTCTGTATTTCATAAAGTTGAGCAAGTCTTCTTTTGAGAACATATCTAGCTCTCCTGCTTCAAAAATCCAATCTAGAATTTTCGCTTCCAGTTCTACAGAACGGTCTACTAAACCATAAATATCTTCGATATCTGCATCTGTCAATAATTCTGGTTGTTCTTCGCGGATTTTATTAATTAAATAGATTCCAGCATTGGCGTGAATTTGCTCATCTACAGAAGTCCATGCGATGATGTTTGATACATTTTTCATGTAACCTTTGAATCTTGTAAAAGATAAAATGGTCGCAAACTGACTGAACAAAGAAACGTTTTCTATTAAAATAGAGAATAATAACAGTGAAGAAACGTACTCTTTATGATTGGTAGATTTCGCATTGGCTAAAACCGTATTCAAATAATCTATTCTCTCTCTGATGGCAGGTATTTCTATCACATTATTGAATTCATCATTATATCCTAACACTTCCAACAATCTAGAATAAGCCTCACTGTGACGGAATTCACATTCTGCAAAAGTAGCACCTAAACCATTCAATTCTGGTTTCGGCATGTGGTTGTACAGATTTCCCCAGAAGGTTTTTACAGAAACTTCAATTTGTGCAATAGCTAAAAGGGCATGCTTTACAGCATTTTGTTCGTACGGCTGAAGATTAGAATGGAAATCTTGTACATCTGCTGTAAAATCTATTTCTGAGTGTACCCAAAAAGATTTATTAATAGCATCAACAAATTGTAGTACTTCTGGATATTCAAAAGGTTTATAACTGATACGTTTGTCAAAAATTCCCATAGATTGTTGCGTTTTTTGGTTAATTATTTGAATGAGTTTGATTACAAAAATAGAAATTGAAGTTATAAATCAAAAATGAAAACGGCTCATTCATGTTAATTTTTTGGTTTTTAGTGGCAAAAGTTTTCCACAATCACATAGAGGTTTGATGAATAAAGCATTTTCGTACTCTTGGTACATAATTAAAGCTTTTCAAGCTATTTTTAATTAAACATATCATAAAAAATATAGTATTAATAATTAATTACAGTTAAACAAATCTTTTTAAAAATTTAGCATTTATTTTGTTGTAACAAGTTCTTAAAATTTTCTACTTATTGCAAAAAAGCCCATGCTAGTCATCAAGGATTTACATAAGTCTTACGATATCGGTCATAATAAGTTGCACGTATTGAAAGGAATTAACCTAGAAATCGGCGAAGGAGAATTCGTTTCGATTATGGGAAGTTCTGGCTCTGGAAAATCTACTTTACTCAATATCATTGGTATTTTAGATGAAAAAGACAGCGGAACTTATGAGCTAGATGGTATTCCTATTGAACATCTCACCGAAACTAAAGCGGCAGAATACAGAAGTAAATTCTTAGGATTTGTTTTTCAATCGTTTAATTTAATTGGTTATAAAACTGCATTAGAAAATGTAGCACTCCCGCTGTATTATCAAAATGTACCTAGAAAAGAGCGAAACCAACGCGCGATGGAATATTTAGAAAAAGTAGGTTTAACGCAATGGGCGAATCACTTGCCTAATGAACTTTCGGGGGGACAAAAACAGCGTGTAGCTATTGCAAGAGCTTTAATTACCAATCCTAAAGTGATTTTGGCAGATGAGCCAACAGGAGCACTCGATTCTCAGACCACTCATGATATTATGAAACTTCTTCAAGATATTAATAACGAAGGAAAAACCATCATCGTAGTTACCCACGAACCAGATGTAGCGGCTCAAACCAAGAGAAATGTACATTTGAAAGACGGTATCATTGAAACGGATGAGTATATACAGCAGGTGGTTTTGTAAGGTGGTGATAAGGTGATGAAGTTATGAGGTTATGAGGTTATGAGATTATGAGGAGGAAAAAATACAGTAAGTGAATGGTAAATTTTTTCAACAAAGTTGAAAAATGAATGGTAAATTTTAAAAAAAATTGACAATTGACTGCAAAGCAAATTGACTTTGCAAAGCAATAAATTAAAAAAATAATATGTTTGATATAGACCGTTGGCAAGAAATTTTCAGTTCTATTCGCAGTAATGTATTGCGAACAGTGCTCTCTGGATTTACCGTAGCGCTGGGTTTATATATTTTTATTGTTCTCTTCGGTATTGGAAAAGGATTGCAAAATGCCTTCCAAGAAGGATTTACCAGAGATGCACAGAATCTTATTTCCATTTTTACTGGAAAAACCACCATTGCTTATGAAGGCTTACAAGCTGACAGACAAGTAACCCTCAATAATAGTGACTATAATGCTATTGTAGATGCGCATCCTGAAAAAGTGCAGTATTCTACTCCACGATATTCTACCAATCTTAATGTAAAATATGGAAAAGAAAGTGGTTTCTACCAAATCAGCGGAGCCAATGATGAAGAGGTAAAAATAGAGAACCGACAATTACTCAACGGAAGATTTATCTCTCCAAAAGATATTGACGAAAAACAAAATGTAGCAGTTATCGGTAGAATGGTGCAGCGTGACCTCATCAAAAATGGTGATCCCGTAGGTAAAGAACTCGAGATTAACGGTAGTGTTTTCAAAGTTATTGGGGTTTTTGCTGATGATGGCGGCGACTGGGACGAACGTATGATTTCTATTCCTATTTCTACGCTTCAGCAGATGAAAAAAGGTTCTGATACAGTAAACAGAGTATTCATTGCTTATGATGAAAACCTAAAACCAGAACAAGCCATCGCTTATAGTGACCAGTTGAAAAAAGAATTAAAGGCCAGAAAAAAAGTTTCTCCAGATGATGAAAATGCGGTAATCGTAAGAAACCGAGCAGAAAGTCTGAAAGACTCCTTCCAGTTTTTATTTGTAATTACCATGATTGTGGGATTCATTGGAATGGGAACTTTATTGGCAGGAATCATTGGTATTAGTAATATCATGGTGTATATCGTGAAAGAAAGAACTCAGGAAATTGGAGTAAGAAAAGCCATCGGTGCTAAACCGAGAAGCATTATCACTTTAATTATTCAAGAAAGTATTGTCATCACCGTAATTTCTGGATTGATAGGCGTTGCATTAGGCGTTTTGACCTTGAAATTAATTGGCAATAGTTTAGAAGAATATTTCATCAAAGACCCAAGTGTTGGTTGGCTATTGATTACCGTAGCATTTATCAGTTTGGTGATGTCTGGATTGCTTGCTGGATTTGTCCCTGCATACAGAGCGAGTAAAATAAAACCGATAGAAGCACTGAGAGCAGAGTAAATTATGAGTCATGAGTTATAAGTTATGAATTTTAATTCTTCAATCTTTTAATTTTTAATTAAATCTAAATGAACATCATATTCAAAAAAGATACGTGGCAAGAAATTTATTATTCACTTAAAAATAATAAACTTCGTACTTTCCTCACCATGATTGGTGTAGGTTGGGGTATGTTTTTGTTTGTTAGTTTATTAGGTGCTGCAAAGGGTATGGAAAACGGTTTTGATAAATTATTTTCTGGATTTGCTACCAATTCTATTTTTATGTGGGCACAGAATACCACCATTCCTTATAACGGTTTCCCAAAAGGCAGACAACTGAGTTTGCACCTTCCAGATATGGATTTATTGGAAAAGAAAATCCCACAAATTGATTACATTTCACCTCAAAATTCCAGAGGAAATTTTGGAAATCCTGGTGAACAAATGAACCGCAACGGAAAATCTACCACGTATACGCTTACTGGGGATTACCCAGCAGGAAATAAAATTTCTGAAAAGAAATTAATCTTTGGAAGATATCTAAATGATGCAGATGTTACTGCCAGCAAAAACGTAGTAGTCATCGGCGAAGAAATTTATAAAAACTTCTTTGATGCCAAGAAAAATGAAAACCCTATTGGGAAATCGATCAATATCAAAGGAATTTTCTTTAACGTCATCGGCGTTTATAAGGTAGCCAAAGCAGGTGGCCCTATGGATAATGACACTACTGCATACATCCCACTTTCTACCTATACTAAAATGTATAATGATGGAGACAAAGTAGGCTTTTTTGCAATAGTGAGTAAACCAGAAGCCAATCTAGAAACCGTAGAAGAGCAAGCTAAACTAGAACTTAAAAAGAAAAACAACGTTTCTCCTGAAGACACCAACGCTTTTGGAAGTTTCAATTTGGGGAAGATGTTCGGGAAAATGTATGGGTTTTTAACAGGAATGCAATTGCTTACCATTATTGTAGGGGCGCTTACCATTTTGGCGGGTGTGATTGCGATTTCTAACATTTTATTGATTACCGTAAAAGAAAGAACCAAAGAAATAGGCATCAGAAGAGCTCTAGGAGCTAAGCCATCTGAAGTTAGAAATCAGATTTTGCTAGAAAGTGTGGTAATTACCTTGACTTCGGGACTATTAGGATTTATTTTTGGAATTTTCCTTTTGATGATCATCAATGCAATGACCCAGAATCAAGATGCCTTCCCATTTTATAATCCTACGGTTAATTATTCACACGTTTTTGCGGCTATGGCTGTAATGACGATTTTAGGACTTCTCATCGGGATGATTCCTGCACAACGAGCAGTGAAAATTAGACCTATAGAAGCGTTGCGTTCTGAATAAGATCATATGGTAATTTAAGAATGTGATAATTTGTTTAAAATAATTTAGAAATTTCGATTTTCGAAATATATAACTGAAAACTTGACTTTAAATTCAATAAGTATATGAAAAACTTAACCTTCAAAAAAGTAGTTTATATTCTCTTAGGTTTGCTTTTTGCAGCCGGACTTCTGATGGGAATAAGTTACCTGATTAAATCTAATTCTAAAGAAAGCGAAGCCTTTTTGACCAGAAAACCCTTCGTACAAAATTTAGATGATAAAGTAATGGCTACTGGTAAAATAGTTCCTAGAGAAGAAGTGGAAATCAAACCGAATATGTCTGGGATTATAGACAAAATCTTGGTAAAAGAAGGCGACCATGTAACTGCGGGAGAACTTATTGCTACCCTTAAAATTGTGCCAAGTGTTCCTCAGGTAAACGCGGCTCAACAAGAAGTGCAAAATGCTAATCTTCAAATTAACAATGCTAAAATTAATTTGGCTAACCAGCAACAGCAGTTTGCTATGCAACAGCGTTTGTACAATCAAGGCGTGATTTCTAAACAAGAATTTCTTACCGCTCAACAGCAACTGCAATCCATGCAAAATCAGTTGAAAAACACTCAACAGCAATTGCAAACCGCTCAGAAAAATTTACAAATCGCCAGAACTGGTGTTGCAGAAGGTTTACAAAGTCTTGCCACTACACAAATCCGTTCTAAAGCAACTGGAACTGTGCTAGAAGTTCCTGTAAAAATAGGATACCAAGTAATTGAAGCCAACCAGTTTAACGCTGGAACCACTATCTGTAGTGTAGCAGACCTTAACTCTCTTATTTTTGAAGGGAAAATAGATGAAGCGCAAGCTGGAAAAATCAAAGAAGGTATGAATATGAACATCGTGATTGGTGCTTTACAAAATAAAACATTCCCTGGAAAAGTAACCATGATTGCTCCAAAAGGAAAAGATGAAAACGGAACCATCAAATTCCCAATAGAAGGAGATGTTTTTAACCCTACCAATGAATACATCAGAGCTGGTTTTTCTGCCAATGGCGAAATCGTTCTCAGTTCACAGAAAAACGCTTTACTTCTAGACGAAAGTCTTATTCAATACGAAAAACAAAATGGCAAAGATGTTCCTTTTGTAGAAGTAAAACAGAAAGACGGAAAATTCAAAAAGACCTTTATAAAACTTGGTGCATCTGATGGAATTAATGTACAAATTCTTTCTGGAATCACTGAAAATTCTGAAGTAAAAGTTTGGAACCCATCTGATAAAGATAAAGAAGAACTCAAAGAAAAGAAAAAATAAAAACCGCTTAATTATACAAATGAAAAATGAAAAACTTCTAGAAATTCTAGAAGTTTTTTTATTTCTTTCTCGTAAGAAGAACGATATTTAAGAATAATAGCAATAGTGTAAGCGAAACAAAAATACTTTGATTTACATTTTCTAGTTTATTCTTTTCTATTACTCTTTCTGCGATGTCTGACAATTTTTGACTTTGATTTAAAAATGTTCTTACCTCTATTTTTTGATCTTCTTCTTTGTTCTGAACGCTATGTTGAGAAAAATAAACCAATTGGTTCTTTATGTTGTATGCAGTAATCCAAAATTCATTAGAATTACTCATTACAAAATAGTCTATTTGATAGTGATTGGTTCTTACTTTACCTAAATGCTTAGTAAGAAATTTATTTTGGTCTTTGTCGATAACTTTTATGGCATAAATATCCAATGGCTGATTAACCCTGTTAATGACCTGTATAGACATGGAATTTTCTAAAAAATTACTAAAACTTTTTTGAAAAAACCAATATCCAAAGAATGCCAAACCTAATATCACAATAAAAACCCTAATATTCTTAGCCAATTTTGCTCCTGCTCCTGTTTTAAATAAACTTAAAATTAGAGCTAGAGTTAAGAGGAAAAGTAAAACAAAATTGAGACTATTCATTATAACAAAGATATTGTTTTTGATTGACTTTTGAAAAAATCAGAATCGAGCATGGGAAATTCTAAAATTCCACATTCCATTCTTTATAAAATTCATCTAGAAATTGCAGCATAAAATCATGTCTTTCTGATGCGATTTTTTTTGCCGTTTCAGTGTTCATTAAATCCTTGAGCAACAACAATTTTTCATAAAAATGATTAATAGTTGTTCCATTTGATTTTTTGTACTCTTCTTTGTTCATGCCTATATTCGGCTTGATTTCCGGATGATACATCAAATTATTCTTAAATCCCCCAAAGTTGAACGTTCGGGCAATCCCAATTGCTCCAATGGCATCTAGACGGTCTGCATCTTGCACAATTTGCAATTCTAAAGAAGGATTTTCTGGAGCTTCTGCTCTATTTTTAAAGGAAATATTTTTAATGACGAACAACACTTGCTCTATTAATTCAGCATCTACATGAATTTCTTCTAGAAAGTTTTTAGAAATTTTAAGTGCTAAAGTTTCATCACCATTATGAAATTTAGGATCTGCAATATCATGCAACAAAGCAGAAAGTTCTATTACTTCTAGATTTCCACCTTCTTTTTCGGCAATTTTTTTAGAGAGTTTCCACACGCGTTCTATATGAAACCAATCGTGTCCCGCTTCTGCGCCTTCTAGTTTTTCTTTAACAGAATTTATGGTAAGCGTAATGTGATTTTTCATGTCCCAAAACTACGAAAACCAATCGAAAACAATGCTCCAAAGTTTACTGTGTTTTGCTCTAAAAAAATTAATATGTCCTATTTCTTCACCATTGCTTTCGTGAGGATGCACGGTTCTGTAAATAGGTTTCATATTGACATACGTTTCGTTCATGAGTAGTTTCATTCCCGTTTCTGTAATCCAATCATCATCTTGCATATTGAGATATAAGACTTCTTGATGTAAATTTTTAGAGAAATCCTCCGTTTTTTCGAGTAATCGATTTACGGATTTTCGGTTCATGATAAGGGTTCGCCAATCATCTGAAACACCTTTGGGTAAAGACTCGCCTAAATTCACAAAATACGTCTTAAAATACCCTTTTACCCGAGTTAGAACGGGCTGATACAATCCAAAACCCAATAATCCTAACATTTTAATTCTCGGAGAAAGATGCCCAAAATAAGTATTTTGAGTGGCCACGAAACAGAATTTTTCAAAAATTTCTGAACCTTTGTTCATCCCAAGAATTAAAGCACCCACAGAATGACCAATTAAAAATTTTCGGTGATTGGGATAATGCTCCTCTATAAAATTTGTAATGGCTTTGTAATCTGTATTTCCCCATGTTCTCATACTCGCTTTAAAACCTTTGAGCTTTTCTGGTTTAGAAAGCGCCACTCCTCTGTAATCATAGGTAATCACCACAAATCCCAAGTCTGCAAAATATTGTGCAAAAGCATAATAGGTCTGTTGCTTCACGCCAGTCGCAGAATTCACCAATAGTAGTTTCCCATTTGCATTTTCTGGCTCGAAAAGAGTTGCTATAATGGGATATTGGTCTTGAGTATGGATGGTAATGGTATTATTCATAAGAGAAAATCTGTTGAGATTCTGTTTTCAAAAATATCTAAAAAAAGAAGAGAATTTCAAAAATTTGAAATTCTCTGCATATTATTCTATGGTCATACGCTACAAACCGAAATCACTTAATCTTGGCAAACCAGTTTGTGAACCTCTTTTTTGTGCCACTTTTAATGAGACATCATTCCCGAATTTTACACAATCATCAACATCATTCCCATGACATAAAGCGATGGAAAAGCCAGAAGTAAAAGCATCTCCCATTCCCATTTTATTTGGCATGTCTTCTGGGTCATTTCTGTGATACTTCATTTCTGAACCATTATAATAAATGGTAGAATTGGCATCATCTCTTACAAAAAGTTTATTTGGGTATTTTCTCAGAATTTTTTCTCGGGATTCTTCACCAAAAACGATAGAAAGTTCATTGCTTTTTGCCACAATAAAAGAAGCATATTCTAAAATTTCTTCTGAAATTCTAACAGCCGGAGAAGCATAAATTCCTAATTTTTTATTGTAATTTTTAGCCAATTCATATGTTTTTTCTACCACATTCATTGGAATTTCTAATTGGGTAAGTACTAAATCTACCGTAGAAAAAAACTTCTCGGGATTGTCTAAATGTTCTGGAAGCAATGAATAATTAGCTGAAGGTACAACTACGATGGCATTTTGCCCTTTGCAAGCAGTAACGTAAGCTGTTCCTGTAGCATGGTTTACCTCTTCATGCACAAATCCTACATTTACATTTTCATCTACCAAATTTCTAAGAATCTGCTGACCGTAAGGATCCATTCCTACACAACCCACAAAATATACACTTGCTCCTAATCTAGCTGTTCCTACTGCTTGATTTGCTCCTTTTCCTCCAAAAAAAGTTTCAGATTTTTGGGCAATTACCGTTTCATTTGGTTCAGGATGAAAAGATGTATTGAGAACTAAATCGATAGAAGAACTTCCTACCACTATAATTTTGGGCTGTTCTGCGCTTACTTTCATTGAAGTTTAATTTTTATTAGTTTTAAAATTTCAGCGTTTGGTCTACAACAAAATTAGTCTTTTTTTATTTTGAGAAGAATAATTATTCAGATTTTATTTCAATAAACTCTGTTATAATTTTAACTGGTTGATTTTCTGCTCCAAAACCAATATAGCTCGCATAGAAACCCTCTCCGTATCCTGTTTCAAAAGCAAAAATATTCCCTGGCTTTTCTTCGTCTGGTTTTAAGAAAGCAAACTGATCAATCGCTCCATTTTCATCGAAAAAATAACTATGAAAAAACTCTTCGTAAATCCCCATGAAGTCTGCTCCTTTTCTATGAAACAATCTATTTTCGAGATGGTTAAGAGCATCTTGTGTTTCTGCATCCATAAAACAACCCATTCCAGATTCTACAGGATACCCGAAAACTTCTTCCTCTTTTAAATCTTCAATATGCTGACCTTCTGTAGTTGCCATTTTAAAGGATTCTACTTCCTCATTTTGGAACACTACTTCTACATAAGCAATACAATTGCTGTCTCTTTCTTTGTGTACAAAAACAGGAAAATCACCTACAGGAAAATGAATCACAAATTCCTTCATATCATGAGTAATCAATGGGTCACAAGCTACTAACTTTCCGCTAGGAAGATGAATTTTCCCTACCTCGAATGTTTCTAGCATGGGATTTTCTACAAAATTTTTAGAAAAAAGTTTTGATATGTTTTCTAGGTGTGACATGATAATGATGGATGTTTGATGAAAGGAAGTTGGGTGTGGTCTCATGCAAAATGCAAAAGAGCACTTCACATCAGACTTCCAATCCCTACAATGTTTTTAATTTTTCTTCTAAAATTGCAATTTTATCTTGCGCATCTTTTTGTTTTTTGCGCTCATTTTCTACTACTTGAGCAGGAGCACCAGCAACAAATTTTTCGTTAGATAATTTCTTTTCTACCGAAATTAAGAATCCTTTTAAATATTTTAGTTCTTCTTCTGTTTTTGCTTTTTCTTCACCTAAATCTAGGTTTTCACTCAATGGAATAGAAACTTCTGTAGCTCCTACTAAGAAAGTGAAACTTGGTTTATCTGTTTTATTTCCGAAGTTAATTTCAGAAATATTCGCTAATTTTTTTACCACCGCTTCATTTTCGAAAGAAACAGCATTGGTAAATAATTCTACGGCTTCTCTAGGCGAAATCCCTTTGCTTTGACGGTAATTTCTAACGCCAGAAATCAATTCTTTTGCAGTTTCAAAGGCTTTTATATTTTCTTCGCTGAAAAATTTTGCTTTTTTCTGTTGAGCAATCACCAAAGCTTCTTCTGCGCTTCTTTCTGAAATGGCTTGGTACAATTCTTCCGTTAAGAACGGCATGAAAGGATGCAACAATCTCATCAATTCCTCAAAATAAGCAATGGTTTTATCATAAACTTCTTGAGAAATTCCTTCTCCATAATTTGGTTTAATCGCTTCTAAATACCAAGCACAGAAATCGTCCCAAATCAATTTATAAATTAGATGCAAGGCATCAGAAATTCTGAATTTTGAGAATTGGTCATTGATTTCGGCAATGGTTTTATTCATTTGGTTTCCGAACCATTCTATGGTTTGTACATCTGCTTCATTTGCTGGTTTGTCTTCTTTTTTCCAACCTTGAATTAATCTGAAAGCATTCCAGATTTTAGTCGCAAAGTTTCTTCCTTGCAACATTAAGTCTTCATCAAAAAGCAAATCATTACCCGCTGCTGAACTCAGTAAAATCCCTACTCTTACTCCATCTGCGCCATATTTTTCAATCAATTCTATTGGGTCTGGAGAATTCCCGAGTGATTTAGACATTTTTCTGCGTTGCTTATCCCTTACAATTCCTGTAAAATATACATTTTTGAAAGGAACTTCACCACGGAATTCTAATCCTGCCATAATCATTCTGGCTACCCAGAAGAAAATAATGTCTGGACCTGTTACCAAATCAGAAGTTGGATAATAATACTTAATGTCTTCATTGTTTTCGTCTAACATTCCATCAAAAACGGACATAGGCCATAACCAAGAAGAGAACCATGTATCTAGAGCATCTTCGTCTTGACGAAGATTTGAAATTTGTAAATCTGAATTTTGAGATTTTTCTTTGGCTAAAACCAAAGCTTCTTCTATATTTTCTGCAACTACATAATCCTCACTTCCTTCTCCGTAATAATACGCTGGAATTTGTTGACCCCACCAAAGTTGACGAGAGATATTCCAATCACGGATATTTTCCATCCAATGTCTGTAAGTGTTTTTGAATTTTTCTGGGTGGAATTTCACCTCGTCATTCATTACTACATCCAAAGCTGGCTTCGCAATTTCAGACATTTTCAAGAACCATTGTTGAGAAATTTTAGGCTCAATCACTGCGCCAGTTCTCTCAGATGTCCCTACTTTATTCACATAATCTTCTGCTTTAAGTAAAAGATTTTTTTCTTCTAATTCTTTAGCAATAAGTTTTCTAACTTCAAATCTATCTTTACCATTGTAATGCAACCCGTGTTCATTCAATTTACCATCATCATCTAATGCATCAATCATTTGCAAATTGTGCTTCTGACCGATTTCGTAGTCATTGATATCATGCGCAGGAGTAATTTTCAAAGCTCCAGTTCCGAATTCCATGTCTACATATTCATCTTCAATAATTGGAATTACTCTATTTACAATCGGAACAATTACATTTTTGCCTTTCAGATGAGCATATTTTTCGTCGTTAGGATTTACACAAACCGCTACGTCACCGAAAATGGTTTCTGGACGAGTTGTAGCCACAGAAATAAATTCTTCAGAACCTTCAATTTTATATTTAAGGTACCAAAGCTTCCCGTTAAGTTCTTTGTAAATTACCTCTTCATCAGAAATATTGGTTTTAGCTTCTGGATCCCAGTTCACCATTCTATAACCTCTATAAATCAAACCTTTATTGTATAAATCAACGAAAGATTTGATGACTTGAGCAGACAATTTCGGTTCCATTGTGAAACGCGTTCTGTCCCAATCACAAGAACAACCTAATTTCTTTAATTGTTCAAGAATTGTTCCGCCATACTTATGCGTCCAATCCCAAGCGTGAACTAAAAATTCGTCTCGGGTAATATCAGATTTATTAATTCCTTCAGATTTCAGTTTTGCCACCACTTTAGCTTCAGTAGCGATAGAAGCGTGGTCGGTTCCCGGAACCCAAAGTGCATTAAACCCTTGCATTCTGGCTCTTCTGACCAAAACATCTTGAATGGTATTATTTAACATGTGTCCCATGTGAAGAATTCCCGTCACGTTTGGTGGCGGAATTACAATCGTGTAAGGAGGTCTGTTATCTGGGGTAGAATGAAAATAATTGTTTTCTAACCAGTAATTGTACCATTTCTGTTCTGTTTCCTGAGGATTATATTTTTCTGAAATTTGCATAAATTTTTAAATAAAAATGAGTTTGGCTTGTAATTTGCAAAAATACGATAAAATGTGAATTTTTAAATGGTTAAATTTCTTCTTTTTAAGAATTGTAGCGCATAAATCACATAAAACAAAATAAAAAAGAGGAATTTGAATTTATTTACAAAATTTATTTATAATTTTGAACTATAATTATAACAAAAAACTTTATTAAATATGAAAAAATTTATTGGAGGTTTGTTGCTCATCGGAGGTTTTGTTTTCTCTTCTGCACAAACTATTTCTTTTGAAAAAACAACTATTGATTACGGCACTGTTCCTGTAAACGCAGACGGAAACAAGGTTTTTACTTTTAAAAATACTGGTGACAAACCTTTAATCCTTTCAAATGTACAACCAGGTTGTGGTTGCACTGCTTCTGAATGGCCTAGAGATCCAATTATGCCAGGAAAATCAGGACAGATTAAAGTTCATTATAACACTGCAAATGCTGCACCTTTCAAAAAATCTATTGACGTATTTTCTAACGATCCTGTAAACGGAAGAGTAGTACTATACATCCAAGGAACAGTAGATGCAAATGCTAAAGCTGAAGAAAAAACATTAGCTCCTAAAAAATAATTCACACCTAAATTATTATATAAAACCGACTTTAATCAGTCGGTTTTTTTTTATTATCTTTAGTTGAACAAAAGACTTCAAAAATGGACATCAATTTCACAGAAAACTTTCTTGTTAAAGAAACTCAAAAATTCAATCTCAAAGATTTCAATACCGATTATAAAGGCGACCTCACCAAAGAAGAAGGTCAAAAAATGCTCGATGCAGAGAAGAAAAAACTTTATGAACTTCAAGAAAAACTTTATGCAGATGGTAGCCAGTCTCTTTTAGTGGTGATACAAGCAATGGATGCTGCCGGAAAAGATAGCTTGATAGAGCATGTTTTTTCTGGAGTAAATCCGCAAGGTTGTGAAGTAACCAGTTTTAAAACGCCAACTTCTAAAGAATACAATCATGATTTCATCTGGAGGCATTATTTGGCTTTACCAGAAAAAGGAAAAATAGGAATTTTCAACCGAAGTCATTACGAAAGTGTCTTGGTGTGTAAAGTGCATCCTGAATATAATCTAAGCGAAAAAGTTTGGAAATCTACTGACGAAATCCATGAGAAATTCTGGAAAAACAGATATGAGAGCATCAAAAATTTTGAAAAACATATTGCAAGAAATGGAACGAAAATTGTGAAAATTTTCTTACATGTTTCCAAGGAAGAACAAAAAAAACGTTTTCTAGACCGAATTGCTGAACAAGAAAAAAATTGGAAATTTTCTTTAGGCGACTTAAAAGAACGTGCAGTTTTCGACCAATATATGAAGGCTTATGAAGAAGCCATTTCCGAAACCAGTAAAGATCACGCGCCTTGGTTTGTGATTCCGGCAGATCAAAAATGGTTTGCCAGAGTGGCAGCTATACAAATTATTATAGAAACGCTGGAAAAAATGAATCTGCAATATCCTACACTTTCAGAAGAAGAGAGAGCAGGATTAGATGATGCGAAAAAACAGCTGGAAAGTGAATAAAAAACCACGAGAAAAACGATAAGCCGGATTCTGTTTCCCGATAAATCGGGACGCTTGTTATTTATCTACGGTTTACATTACTGCAAACCTTGAGCTGGTTACCCCTCGATTTTCGGAGCGAGCTACTCCTATTCTTAGATTGCTCTAAAAAGCATCGATATACTTACCATTGCATCGCATAGAGTTTACCTGGTTTCACTACAGCCGAACTGTACTTGCTTTCTGTTGCACTTGTCCTCATCTCACGACGGAAGGCTGTTAGCCTTTATGCTGCTCTGTGATGTCCGGACTTTCCTACCCCAATTTCTTGGAATCAACAAGCTGTTTTTCTCGTGGAGTGCAAAGATACGGAAATTTGATGTGATAATTTGGTCATGTGATGATGTGATAATGAAAAGTTGAAAAGGTTTCTTTTGTGAAAATATTGTACTGAAAATCCAAAAGGATTCTGAGTTGCGCCCCGAGTTGAGCGGAGCTCTTTTTGTTTTTTGTCATTCTGAGCATTCTAAGATAAAAACAAGAGTTTAGTTAAAAAGTTTTACAAAATTTTGTTTTCTTTTAGATACGGCAAAAATTCTTAGCACAATTTTACTTGCTACAGCGTTTATTACAGATAATTTGTGTTTTCCCTCAGAAGTTTTTCTTAAGTAATAATTTTTCAGTTGAGGGTCATGCTGTATAGCTGAGCAAGCAGCTTTAAAAAGGATGCTTTTAAGGGATTTGTCACAGAGCGAACTTGTTTTAGTTTTCCCTCTAATACTGCTTCCAGATTGATATTTAAAAGGGGCTAAACCGCAGTGACAACTGAACTTTCTTGGGTTGTTGAATTTGGTAAAATTATCCGTTTCAAGAATGCATTTTATAGCAGTAATCTCTCCTACACCAATAACAGAAGTTATTTTCTGAAAGTTGTTTTTCAATTCATCGTTTTGTATAATAATTTCTCTCATTTGTTTTTCCGTAGACAATATAGATTTTTCTATTTGAAGAATGATTCGCTCCATTTCTTGAGTGTGAGACTTTAGAGAGATTATTTTTGCTTCTATTTCTAAGCTTTTTAAACCGTTTTTCATTTGTACATGGACTTTAACCAAACGTTCTCTAGAACTCATTAATATTTTGAGTTTTCTAAGTTCTTTTGCTGGTAATATGTATGGTTTTAGTTTATGTTTATTAGCTAAAGCATAACTTGCGATTCTCCAAGCATCTACTGCATCAGTTTTTCCTCTGCTAATTCCAGTAGCATGTTTCATTTCTAAAGGATTGATTAAGGAATAACAAAGTTGACGAATAGAGAACTCATAACATAGTAAACTTCCATAATGCCCAGTGTGTTCCATGGCAATCCAGATAGAATACTCTTTTAATTGGTCAAGTTTTTGACAAAATTTTTCAATTCCATCTTTGGAATTTGGGGCAACTTGTTTATTGATGATTATTTGGTTTTGCTCATCAATAGCACAATAATCAAATACCTCTTTGGAAATATCAATTCCAATAAATAGATTTTTCATAAATTTACAATTGAAAGGTCATTCTGATTTCCAGCAAGGTTCTAACTAACGCTATTACTAAGTCTAGAAACTTAAAATTCTAAATGGTTCAAGAACCTAAAAGGCGCTAAGGTCTAATGCTCAGTATAAGTCTTATTTATTAGTCGAACTAGTTCACCATAGCGCCTCTGGTATCAGTATAACTTAAATTAATATTTAAAGTTACTTTTTCTTTTGCAAATCTAATAGCGGAGTCGAAGAATCTAAAAAACAAAAAAGCGAGAGCGGAACGAGAAACCTAACGAAGTGGTTCGATGACTTTAGGAGTCAAATTTGGCGCCCAAGAAAAAAATTACGTTTTGACATCCATTAATTAGCGCATTTTCTTATCTTCGTTTTTTAATTTCTGAAAAATTGGATTCTAAACAAAAAGAATTTTCTAAGTTGGTAAAGGAAAATCAGGGGCTTATCATAAAAGTCTCCAGATTATATACCAATTCTCTGGAAGATGAACAGGATCTTTTTCAAGAAATTGTGTTACAACTTTGGCGCAGTTACGACTCATTCAAAGGACAATCCAAAATTTCTACTTGGATGTACAGAGTGGCGCTCAATACGGCAATTACGCTTTTCCGAAAGAAAACTAAATCTCCTCAAACCGATGAGTTGATGGATTTTCACCATCGGGATTATGTGGAAGATGATGACGAAAAACAACAACAGATTACCCTGCTCTACAAGGTGATTAAAATGCTCCCAAAAGTAGAACGTGCGATTGTGATGATGTATTTAGACGATTTACCTTACCGTGATATTGCAGAAAACCTAGGGATTACAGAGGTAAATGCCCGTGTAAAAATGAACAGACTCAAAAAAACACTTAAAGAATTGATGACTCAACATGCTTAATGAAGATTTCAATATAGACCAATTTAAAAAATCCTGGCAGGAACAACCCGTTTCTGATGTGTATAACACGTCTGAAATAGAAGGAATGCTCAATAAAAAATCTACCAACTATGTGAAATATATTTTCTGGATTAGTTTGGCAGAATTTTTATTTTTTGCAATCGTTGGGATTTGTACGATTTTTTCTACTCAAAGAAGCAATAGTTTTACTAATATTTTAGAAAAATTAGGTGTAGAAATGAATGATAATGTAGAAATGAATTTTGAGCATCTTTATTTTGCCTTAAAAGTTTTCAGTTTACTGATTACAGCGATTTTTGTTTTTCTTTTTTACAGAAATTACCTGAAAATTAAGGTAGAATGCAATTTGAAAAATTTTATTCTTCAGATTATCAAGTTCAAAAGAACCGTTAATTTATTTATCTTCACCAATATTGGTTTATTGATAGTTTTTTCGGGTATTATTACTTATTTCATTATGAATGTGCTTCAAGCTCAAAACATTCATTTAAATCAATCCACTTTGATAGGATTTATCACTGGAATTGTTATTAGTATTAGTTTAGGCGTTCTCCTGATTTGGCTGTACTACAGAATCGTCTACGGAATTATTATGAGCAGACTGAGCAGAAATCTAGAACAATTGCAAAAAATAGAACAAGAACAATAAAGCAATAAAAAAAACCTTCAGTAAATGCTGAAGGTTTTATTTTTATAATTCTTTTCTCAATCTCGCGACTGGAATATTGAGTTGTTCTCTGTATTTCGCGATGGTTCTTCTGGCAATATTGTATCCTTTTTCCTTCAAAACATCTACCAAAGCATCGTCTGTAAGTGGTTTTCTTTTATCTTCGTGACTGATGACTTCTTGCAAGTGATTTTTAATTTCCTTAGTCGAAACTTCTTCGCCATCATCATTAGTCAATGAATCTGAGAATAAGTTTTTAAGCAAAATAATTCCACTTGGCGTGTCTGCGTATTTGCTTTTCACCACTCTAGAAATCGTAGAAATATCAAATCCTGTTATATCTGCTACATCTTTCAGAATCATCGGCTTGATGTTTTTTTCATCTCCGGTTAAGAAATATTCTTTCTGTAATTTTACAATCGCAGAAATGGTTTGCATCAGCGTATTTTGTCTCTGATTAATGGCGTCAATATACCATTTTGCAGCATCTAACTTTTGTTTGATGAAAAGTGCGGCTTGTTTATGTTCCGCAGAGTTTTTATCGTGAGAATAAGTGCTTAAAATTTCTTTGTACTCCTCAGAAACTCTAAGTGTAGGCGCATTTCTACTGTTCAGAAGCGGTAAAACCTGTCCATCTTTTATTTGAATCACAAAATCTGGAATAATTTCTTGATTAATGGTGATGGTTTGCGTATCAAAATTCCCACCTACTTTTGGAGACAATTTAGAAATCACTTCCAGAGCATCTTTTAAATCCTCCTCTTCTATATCATATTTATTGATGATTTTGCCGTAATGCTTATTGGTTAATGCATCAAACTGATGCCTTAAAATATTACCCGCTAAAATCACCGATTGATCTCTGCTTACTTTTTTCTCAATTTGCAGTAAAAGACATTCTTGTAAATCTCTCGCTCCTACTCCAGCCGGATCAAGCTTTTGCACATAATTTTCTAGAATTTCCTTTACTTTTTCTTGAGTGGTATAAATCCCTTGCGAAAAAGCCAAATCATCTACAAGAGACTTGATTTCGCGTCTCAGATAACCGTCATTATCTAGATTTCCGATAATGTATTCTGCAATTTTCAGGTCTTCATCGTCTATACTAGACAAGTGAATTTGCTCCATCAAATAATCATACAAAGACTGTCCCTCTGTTAATAAACTTTCGTTATCAAAATCTTCGTCATCTGCAGAATAATTGCTAGAAGCGGTTTTATAAGATGGCTCATCATCATACAGATATTCATCTACATCAAAATCAGTATCTATGCTTTCACTACCTTCACTCTCGTAATCAGAATCTAGACTCGAAAAATCTTCATCTTCATCTTCTGTTACTTTTTCTAAGGCAGGATTTTCTTCTAACTCACGCTCTAGCTCTTCCTGAAATTCTAGCGTGTGAAGCTGTATCAACTTCATCAACTGAATTTGCTGAGGAGCTAATTTTTGTCCTAATTTTATTTGTAGGTTTTGTTTGAGCATTGTTTATTATTTAGAAAGCCAAAAAAAAGTTTTTTGATTTCCGTTTTTGTTACATCTTTATTTCAAAATCTTATGAAATTCTATTTAGAATTCAGCGTTTTTCGGAGTTCTAGGGAAAGGAATCACGTCTCTAATATTAGTCATACCTGTTACAAAAAGAATTAATCTTTCTAGACCTAAACCGAAACCAGCATGCGGAACAGAACCGAATTTTCTGGTATCTAAATACCACCATAATTCATGCTCGTCTACGTGCATTTCTTGCATTTTGGTTTTCAAAACATCTAATCTCTCCTCTCTTTGTGAACCACCAATGATTTCTCCGATTCCTGGGAAAAGTACGTCCATTGCAGCTACGGTTTTTCCATCTTCGTTTAATCTCATGTAAAATGCTTTGATTTCTTTAGGATAATCAAATAAAACGACTGGAGACTCAAAGTGTTTTTCTACCAAGTAACGCTCGTGTTCTGATTGTAAATCTGCTCCCCATTCTTCAATTGGGAACTGGAATTTTCCTTTTTTATTTTCTTTAGAATTGAGCAAAATCTCGATGGCTTCTGTATAAGAAACTCTCATAAAACGTTTTTTAATTACGTTTTCTAGTTTTTCTATCAAACCTTCTTTTGCTCTTTCTTTTTCAGGTTTTTGTTTTTGTTCTTCAGCAAATCTTTGGTCTAAAAACTTCAAATCGTCTTTGCAATTTTCCAGAACATAACCAATTACATATTTCAAGAAATTTTCTGCCAAATCTATGTTGTCTTCCAAGTTATTGAAAGCCACTTCTGGTTCTACCATCCAGAATTCTGCCAAGTGTCTTGTGGTATTAGAATTCTCAGCACGGAAAGTCGGCCCGAAAGTATATACTCTACCTAATCCCATCGCTGCTGTTTCTGCTTCTAGCTGACCAGAAACCGTCAAATTGGTTTTTTTGCCAAAGAAATCTTGTGCAAAATCAATGTCGCCATTTTCATCTCTTGGAATTTGGTTTAAATCAAAATTCGTCACTCCAAACATTTCACCAGCACCTTCTGCATCAGCACCTGTAATGATTGGCGTGTTCATGTAGAAGAAATGATTTTGGTTAAAGAACTGGTGAATCGCAAAACTTACCGCACTTCTCACTCTGAAAACCGCTCCGAAAAGATTAGTTCTGAATCTAAGATGTGCCTGCTCGCGAAGAACTTCCAAAGAGTGTTTTTTCGGTTGAAGAACAGTTTTTTCCATCTCTTCAGAGAAGTTATCTCCTAAAATGGTAATTTTTTTGGCAATAATTTCAATATCTTGACCTTTTCCTTCACTTTCTACTACCTCACCAGTAATTTTAAGCGAAGAAGCAGTTTTAATATTTTTAATGATATTTTCGTCGAAATTTTCGAAATCTACTACAATCTGAATATTGTTAATTGTAGAACCGTCATTCAATGCGATGAAACGGTTAGAACGGAATGCTCTCACCCAACCTTGAATGGTAATATCGTGATGTAAAAGTTTTTTATAATCTCCTAAAATTTCTTTAATGGTCTTCTTACTCATGACTTCATAATTATTCAGCAAAAATAAGAAATTTTGGCGTAATTTTTGATGTAACGCGGAGATTTTTACGGTTTTAAAAATTAGTTTTCGAAAAGAATAATTTTATTGTTCGTCATTCTTGGCTGGCGTTAAGAAAACATCCATCAAACCTTCTGGCAATTGCATTTTAATAAATTTCTCTTCACGATTGACTTCTAGAATCCAGTCTTTAATAATCGGAATGATGATTTCTTTATCCGCTAATTTTAAGATAAAGTAATGTTGTGCGGTTTGGTCGTTTATTTCTACAATGTTTCCGCAAGATTTTCCATCTTCTTCTCTGATTTCATACCCAATGACTTCGTGATAATAAAACTGATTCCCTGAAAGTTTAGGCAATGTAGAGAGCGGTAAAAAAACATTTTTACCAATAGACTGTTCTACCAACTGTTCCGAAGAATTCTTGAAAGTAATGATTTTAGAGTTATCATTTCCCCATTGTTGCTTTTCCACAAAAAAAGGCACGAGAAGTCCGTTAACTTCCACAAAAATCCCTTCCAGTTTATTGTATAATTCTGGTTGGTCAGTATCTAATTTTATGATTACATTTCCCTTTAGACCGTGTTTTCTGGTAATTTTTCCTAAAAAATAGCAATCTTCTTTTTTCATGGGTTGATATTTTAAATTTTAAAAACCAAAAAGAATTTTATTTGGTTTTATGATGCAAATATACTTTGTTTTAAAAGAATAAAGACGCAATAAATTGCGTCTTTAGTACATTTTATTTCTAAAATTGTTATGCTTCTGCTTCAGTTCCTTCAGCTTCAGCAGCTGGAGTTTCTTCAGTAGTTTCTTCAGCTACAGGTTCTGCGTTTGCAGCTTCTTCAGCAGCTTTAGCATCTGCTTCTGCTTGAGCAGCAGCAGCAATTCTAGCTTCGTTTACTTTAGCTTCAGCTTCTAGAGCAGCTTTTCTAGCAGCTTCTTTAGATTGAGCTAAACCGTCTTTTTTAGCATTTACAGCAGCTTCTTTAGCTTCTAACCAAGCGTTGAATCTTTTTTCAGCTTCAGCTTCGTCGAAAGCACCTTTTGCTACACCACCTTGTAAGTGTTTTTTGTATAAAGCACCTTTGTAAGAAAGGATAGCTCTAGCAGTATCAGTTGGTTGAGCACCATTGTTTAACCATTTAACAGCTGAATCTACATCTAGTTCAATTGTTGCAGGGTTAGTAATTGGGTTATAAATCCCTAATTTTTCGATGAATCTACCATCTCTTCTTGCTCTAGCGTCTGCTACTACGATGTGGAAAAAAGGTTTTCCTTTTTTACCGTGTCTTTGTAATCTAATTTTTACTGACATATTGTTGTGAATTTATGGGAACTCGTCCCTGTTAATATTTTTAAGTGTGCAAAGATAGTAAAATATTTTGTTTCAAAAAAATTTTGATAGGCGTTTGTTACTAGAAGATGGAACTTAAATTTTCCCTAAATAAAAAAGTCCGAGACAACGCTGATTTTCTTCTAAATTTAAAAACCCGCCAAGATGATTTATTACTGTATGAGAACTCCAATAACAGCCTATTTTATTTACTGTACAGGTTAGATACATATTCTGAACCGCCATCGCTGTAGCTGCAATTTCTTCCCACTCTGGAAGCAAACCACTGAAATTTACAGAAATGGTAACAACGGTGTCTGTTTTCGCTATTTTATCGGCAAAATCAAGATATTTTTTCTCTAAAAACAAGTGTTCTGGTGTAGTTGCTTTGTAAATTTTCTGAATTTCTTTTGCCAGTTGCTGTTTTTCTTCTCCTCTGAAAACACAGAATCTCCAAGGCTTTGTTTTCTTGTGATTTGGAGCAAACTGTGCAGAACTTAAAATTTCATCTAAAATTTCCTGAGAAATTTCTTCGCCAGTATAATCTTTGGGATACGTACTTTTTCTGCTTTCTATGATTTGTTTTAAAATTTCTGAATTGTTCATGTATTTTTTAAATAATTTTTTCAATTTTTTGGTGAATTCTATTGAGAACAAATTCTTCGCCTTCGGTTTTGCCTAACATGATTTTAGCCATCGGACTTTCTTCTGAAATTGCATAAAACCGATCACCTTCATAAAAAAACTCGCCGAGAGAAACCGAAAGATAAAATCTGGCTTTATTGGTAATGACCAGCGAACCGAGTTTTACTCTATCAGAAGAATGATGAAGTACCTGATTCATTTTCTTTTGCATGGTTTTAAGCGCAAACATTTGTTTATCTAAGTGATAAATTTCTTCTTGCATTTCTTCCCTTATCGAATCATACTTAGATGTTTTTTTGACTTCCCTAGTTGCTTCCAAAGTAAAATTAAGATAAAACTCCAGCGTTTTTATCTTCCCAGAAATCGTGTCTTTCACAAAATTTCTCAGTGCAGTTTTATCATAATCTTTGACCAGCATCTTCATTAAAATATTCAGCGAAGATAAAATTCTCTTTTGAAATACCGAAAAATAAAAAAACGGGAAATTTCCCGTTTTTAATATTTCTAAAATTTTAAATTAAGGTTTTTCTGAAAGCTTTTTCAAATTTTGGAGCCCTTCTTCATACGATTTACCCATCCAGTAATCCATCAATGGTTTCATGAGGTTAGAAGGATATTCCATTTCTGCATCTAGCGTCCAAACAACTTTTGTAGCATTTCCTTCTTGAGTTAATACAATATCAGAAGTGGCTTCACCTTGACCTTCAAAAGCCATTTTAGTACTTTGTTTCTGATTCAGGACGAGTGCCGTAATTTCTTGGCAGCCATTTCCTACATCTTTTTTATCACTTTTCCAGCAATGTTTATCACCAACCTGTCCAGAAACTCCAGAGTAAGTAGATTGTAACTGCGGATCTAATTTCATCCAAGGATTCCATTCATTAAATGCTTTCATAGAATTGAGATGTGAATACACTTTTTCTGCAGGGGCATTAATGACAATCGATTTTTCATAATGGTATTTTTCGCCAATAACAAACATGGCTATTACCAAAACAGCTAAAATAGCCAAAAGGATTTTTAAAAACTTTTTCATAGTGTTATAATGTTTATTTTGTGATTCCTTAAAGATAAATATTTTTAATTTAACTAAATTTACAGTCCAAAATTTTGAAAAAAGATGACAAATCCACTTTTACAATCCTTCAATACAAAATACCAATCAGCTCCTTTTACAGAAATAAAAGAAGAACATTATTTACCCGCTTTCAAAGAACTGATAAACAAATCTTTGCAAGAAATACAAGAAATCTCTCAGAATCCTAAAACGCCTACTTTCGAAAACACCATCGAAGCATTGGCTTATTCTGGCGAACAATTAGATGTGGTTTCTAATATTTTCTTTAACCTTAATTCTGCAGAAACTAATGACGAAATTCAACAAATCGCTCAAGAAGTATCGCCTTTATTGACTGAATTTGCTTCTAAAATTTCGCAAAACGAACAACTTTTTTCTAGAATTAAAAAAGTTTACGACGAAAAAGAACATTATACACTTAACGAAGAGCAAAAAATGCTTCTAGAAGAAACCTACAAAGGTTTTGTAAGAAACGGCGCATTGCTAAATGACGAGAAAAAAGAACAACTCAAAAATATTAATATTGAGCTTTCTAAAAAATCTTTACAATTCGGACAAAACGTTTTGGCAGCGACCAATCAATATTATAAACACTTGACCAACAAAGAAGATTTAGCAGGAATTCCAGAGGCTATTCTTGCGCAATATGAAGAAGAAGCAAAAGAAAGAAATCTTGAAGGCTATGTGATTACGCTACAGTTCCCGAGTTTATTACCCATTCTTACCTATGCAGAAAATCGTGAGTTGAGAAAAGAATTGGCGATTGCAAACGGAAAAAAATCTTTTGATGGTGGTGAATTTGACAACCAAAACCTCATCAAAGAATTGGTACAACTTCGTCAAGAAAAAGCGCAATTGTTAGGCTACAGGTCTTTTGCAGATTATGTTTTAGAAGAAAGGATGGCAAAATCTCCACAGAAAGTGTTAGAATTTTTGAATGAATTATTGACTAAAGCAAAACCTTTTGCCCAAAAAGATGTGGAAGAGCTTTCCGTTTTAGCAAAAGCTGATGGAATTACAGAAATGCAAAGTTATGACCACTCTTATTATGCCGAAAAACTCAGAAAACAAAAATTTGATTTCAATGATGAAGAATTGAAACCTTATTTCCAGTTAGACAAAGTACAAGAAGCGGTTTTCGGGTTAGCAGGAAAACTTTTCGGGTTAGAATTTGTAGAAACTACTGATATTCAGAAATATCACACTGATGTGAAAACATATGAGATTTTTGAGAACCAAGAATCATCAACTCAATTCAAAGCTTTGCTATATGCCGATTATCATCCAAGAAAGGGAAAAAGAGCGGGAGCATGGATGACGAGTTTTAAAAATCAATACATCAAAAATGGTGAAAATCACAGACCGCATATTTCTGTAGTTTGCAATTTCACGAAACCTACCTCAGAAACACCAAGTTTATTGACCTTCAATGAAGTAACCACACTTTTTCATGAATTTGGGCATGCTTTACATGGTGTTTTGGCAAACACTCAGTATCCTAATCTTTCAGGAACTTCTGTAAAATGGGACTTCGTAGAATTGCCTTCACAATTTTTAGAAAATTACTGTTACGAACCAGAATTCTTAAAAACATTTGCGAAACATTATCAAACGGGTGAAGTTTTACCAGATGAAAAAATTCAGAAAATAGAAGATTCTAAAAACTTTATGGAAGGTTATCAAACCTTAAGACAACTCAGTTTCGGAATTTTGGACATGTCTTATCACGCCGAAAACGTAAAAGTAGAAGATGTAAAAACTTTTGAAACTGAAACCATCAAAGCGACTCAGATTTACCCTACTCTGGCAGAAACAGCTATTAGCACCAGTTTTTCACATATTTTCCAAGGAGGATATTCGGCTGGATATTATTCTTACAAGTGGGCAGAAGTTTTAGATGCAGATGCTTTTCAATATTTCAAAGAAAATGGAATTTTCAATCCAGAAATTGCAGAAAAATACAAAATTTTACTTTCTAGCGGTGGAACAAAAGACCCAATGGAATTGTATAAAAATTTCAGAGGAAGCGAGCCTAAAGTGGAAAGTTTGCTGAAGAGAGCTTTTGGTTAATTGAAAATGAATTTTTGATGATGAATTGCCCTTGTTGTTCAGGAAAATTATACCAAGAATGTTGCGAACTGTTTCATTCTAAAAAAGAGTTTCCCAAAACTGCGGAAGAACTGATGCGTTCTCGTTATGCTGCATTTGCCATTCCGAATGGAGAATATTTATGGCAAACCACATTGCCCAGCAAAAGAAAATTCCATGACAAAAGTGAATTGGAAGCTTGGGGAAAAGAAAACACTTGGACAAAACTGGAAATCATCAATTCCAGCGAAAAAGAAGTAGAATTTAAAGCCTATTTCACAGATAAATTTGGGAAAGAAAACATTCATCATGAGTTATCTACTTTTAAAAAGGTAGATAAAAAATGGTATTATGTTTCGGGAAAATTTTTAGATTAAAGTAAACCTTTTTTCTTCTTTTGTCTTAATACATAAAGATAAAGGCTTTCTACTTTTTTCCTTGCCCAATCTGTTTTTCGTAAGAATTTAAGCGAAGAGTTAATGCTCGGATTTTCGTTAAAACAACGGATATTAATTTGCTTCCCCAGTTCATCGAAACCATTATAATAGTCTACCAATTCTTCCAGAATGGCGTCTAATCTTTTTCCATGTAAAGGATCTTTAGATGTCTGTTCCATGTTATAAAATAAAATCCCGAAAATTTCGGGATTTTTTATTTTAAAAATTTATTTTAAAGTATAATTTCAAAAATAGATTAGAAATTAGTGACCAGAGTTACCATCAATTCCGTGCGCATGTCCATGTGCTAGTTCTTCTTCAGTAGCCTCTCTATGATCTACGATTTCTACATCGAAGTATAAAGTTTTTCCAGCCATTGGGTGATTAAGATCTGCTACTACAGCTTCTGAAGTAACTTCTACCACCACTGCTTGAAAATTATTTCCTTGGTTATCTGAAAGTGGAAGAATTGCACCTACTGGTGGCATTCCTGACTCATTGAACATATCCAAAGGCAATTGTGCTACTGCTTGAGGATTTCTTTCGCCGTAACCTTCTGCTGGCAAAATAGTGAAAGAAGCTTTATCGCCAGAAGTTAATCCTTTGATGCTTTCTTCAAATTTTGGAATCATCATTCCCACTCCATATAAAAATGTAAGCGGATTTCCCGCATCTGATTTTTCTACAAGAACTTTTTCGTTATTTTCTCCATCTGTGTGAAGAATGTAGTTTAATGCAACTACGTGTTTGTTGTCTATTGTCATAATATTTTTGATTTTAGAGAATCTCTCTTTTTTTATTGTATTGGTGTCAATTTTCTTGCCTTTAGAGAAAATAAAACTTTTAACTGCCAAATTGACCTATTTTACAAAAAACTCTATCTAAATTGAACCAATAATCTTTCAAAAAAAATTAATTCTTTAGAATTCGACCAATAAAAAAGTTCTTCTATAATATTTATTGTGATATTTCTTTTGATTTTATCGCTTCATTTCTAGCTTTTGCTAACATAGGGATAGAAATTAGCCCCATCACTAGCATAATTACCAATTGCATGGTATGAGATATAAAAGCATAGCTTAATCCTACTTCACTTCCTACTTTAGCATCTTTTCCCATAGAAAGAAATAGAGCTGATATCCCAAGCTTCATCGCTAAGTGAAACGCTCCAATCCCGCCAGAAGCTGGAACCATCATTCCTAATGTTCCTACTACAATTAAGAAAAATCCGTCTGCAAATGTAAAATCTGAAGTCTCTGGCAATGCGAAACAAACTAAATATGCCGCCAAATAATAAGCAACCCAAATCGCGATAGATAATATAATAAATTTTCCTTTTTGCTTGAGTTTAAAAATAGTAGTTAACCCATGGAAAACTCCTTCTACAAATTCTATCACTTTTCCAATGAGAGGAAGATGTGTAAATTTGTCTTTGAATTTAAAGAAAATAAAAGTTCCTACTACCAATACTGCAATTCCACCTATAATATAAGTGGGATTTATTTTAATCCCTGATTTTTGGTAAAAAGTAATAATAGCATCTTCTTTAAAAACTACTGTGAGAACCAAAAAACCTAACATGCAAAATAAATCGACTACCCTTTCTAAAATGATGGTTCCGAAAGATTTATCTACCGGTACTTTTTCTACACCATATAAGGCAGTAGAACGTGCTAATTCACCACTTCTAGGAATAGTAAGATTCATGAGATACCCGAAAGAAATCGTCCACAATGAATTAGAATTAGAAATCTGGTAACCCATAGGTTCTAAAAGTAAATTCCAACGAATAGCTCTAAACCAATAGGCTAATAACCCAAAAATCATAGCAGCAAAAACCCAAAAATAATTGGCTTTGGCTAAAGAGGTTTTAATATTTGTAAAATCTAGTCCTTTTAATGCAAACCACATAAAAATGGCAGCAAAAGCAATAGATACCAGTATCGTAGAAACTGTTTTAAGAGACGATGATTTTTTTTGATTTTCCAAAAGAATAGCGATTAAGTAAGAAGATTGGTTTTTTCGTCTGGGAAAATAATTTTAGGCTGGAAGTTTTGTGCTTCCTCTACAGACATCTGTGCGTAAGAAATAATGATGATTACATCTCCTTTTTGTACTTTTCTAGCGGCAGGTCCGTTGAGACAAATTTCACCAGATTTTCTTTTACCTTTTATAACATAAGTATCAAAACGTTCGCCATTATTTACATTTACGATGTAAACTCTCTCTCCTACCACTAAACCGGCGGCATCAATAAGGTCTTCATCTACTGTAATACTCCCGATGTAATTAAGGTCAGAAGCAGTAACCGTAACACGATGAATTTTTGATTTAAAAACTTCTATTAACATGGCGCAAATTTAAATAAATTAATTGATTAGTAAAGAATTATCTGACATTTAAACAAATATAATATTCAGCATCTTTCCCTTTAAAATTAGACATTTTAGCAGTCATAAAACTTAAACATTAGATTTAATAGCAAAAAAGATTAAAAAAAATATCAAATTAACAAATTCATAATTCAAGAATTCTTTAAACACTTATTTAAAAAACACTTTATTCAAAGCATATAAAAAGAATTTAAATGCTTGAAAAAGCCTATTTTTTGTGATAGATAAAGATTATCATTTTCTCGTTAAATTATATGAAAATCTATAATTATCATTAAAATTGTGAAAAAAATTTGCACAATATGAAAATTGTTATATATTTGTCTAACGTAACAAATTAACAATTAATATTTATAACTATGAACAAGTCTGAATTAATCGACGCAATGGCAAAAGATGCCGGTATTACTAAAGTTGCTGCTAAAGCTGCTCTTGAATCTTTCGTTGCTAACGTAACTGCTACTCTTAAGAAAAAAGATGGTAAAGTTGCTTTAGTTGGTTTTGGTACTTTCTCAGTAGCTGAAAGAGCTGCAAGACAAGGTATTAACCCTGCAACTAAAAAACCAATCAAAATTGCTGCTAAAAAAGTTGCAAAATTCAAAGCTGGTGCTGATTTAGCTGCTGCTGTTTCTGGTGCTAAAAAGAAATAATTTAAATTATTCTAAAAAATTAAGCCTCACCAATTGGTGAGGCTTTTCTTATGGAGCTAATCTAGAAATTTTCCAGTCGTAATTTTCATCAAGTTCATAGATAATCCTGTCATGTAAACGGTTTGGTCTTCCTTGCCAAAATTCTATCTGATAAGGCTTTGCGATGAATCCACCCCAGTTTTTAGGCCTTGGAATTTCTTTTCCTTCGTATTCTTTTTCTAATGCTGCTAATTTATCCTCTAAATATTCTCGGTTGGGAATTACAGAACTCTGCGGAGAAACCGCTGCGCCTAATTGACTCCCTCTTGGCCTTGAGCTGAAGTAGCCATCACTTAAATTCTCAGCCACTTTTTCTAAATCCGCTTTTATTACAATCTGTCTTTCTAAACCTGGCCAAAAAAAGTGAAGGCAAGCCTTATTATTTTTTTGAAGAGCCTTCCCTTTTTTGCTATCATAATTGGTGTAAAAAATAAAACCCTCCCATGTATAAGCCTTTAGCAAAACCATTCTGGTTCTGGGACAACCATCATCTTCTACTGTGGAAATCGCCATCGCATTAGCTTCAGAGACAGAAGGACTCTCTTCTGCATCTAGAAACCAATCTCTAAACATTTCGATTGGATTTTCCTTAATTTCGCTTTCTAATAATTGTGACTTATCGTATACTTTTCTCTTATCATGAAGATTTTCCATCAAAATTTTTTTTAAATTTGAGTAATGAATAATTCTTACAAAGGTAAAATTTTAATTTCTACACCTGATATTTCAGGCGATATATTTTCTCGCTCTGTAGTTTTAATTATAGAGCATGATGCTCATGGCGCTTTCGGATTTATCTTGAATAAAAAAAATTACTTATTGAGCGAAAACATGCACCATTTATTAGGGCATGAGATAGATGTCTATGAAGGCGGCCCTGTAGAGAATAATCGAGTGTTTTTTATGGTAAAAGGAAAACCCATCACTTCTGAATACTTATCGATTGATGAAGAGTTTTATATTACCGAACAGCAAGAAGAAGTGGTGACAGCCATGGTAAATAATGACCTCAATAAAAATGATGTAAAAATTTTTACTGGATATTCTGGATGGAGCCCTTATCAGTTAGATCAAGAAATTAAAAATAAAATGTGGACAGTGGTAGATTCTTTCCAACTAGATTACACCTCACCAAATGACCAAACGCTCTGGAAAAAAATTATGCAAAATCTAGGCGGAGATTACTTGCTCTGGGCCAATTCTCCCGAAGATGTGAGTTTGAATTAACCCAATCTTATTTTTAACAAAAGTTTAGGATTTCGTTTAGAAATAATTATCGCTTAAATAGAGTTTTTATATAAACTCTCAATATAAAGAACTCGGTCATTGACTCTAAAAAAGGTTGATTGCCGAGTTCGTCAATTTTAAGCGAAACTATTTCCCCAAGATTCTACCATTGCAGAAAATCTTTCGTTGCCAATTTCTTTATTTCTAATTTTAGAAACCGAAAAAATTCCTTTCTCTTCAGAAATAACCAGAATTTCTTCTGCTTTTTGTGTTTCGAAAGCACTTAATTCTGCTTCTTCTATCATCACAAAATCATTTTTATGAAGAAATGTTACAAAATTTTCCATTAATGGCGAAATATAAGCACCTTCTGATTGTTTAGGAATTTTAATCGTATTTTCTTCAAGCAACAAGAGATTTCCAGAGATAGTTCTCGCTACTCTTTTATCTGGATTTAGCAATATTACATCATCTAAATCATTTTCTACAGCGTAGATTTCGGCATAAATATTTTCTGGTGAATGCGTTCTGATGTTACTCAAAATATTCGTATTTACTGAAATTTCTTTAAGCAAATCTATTTCAATATTTTTATGGATAGACAGTACATTTACACCATTATCCAACTCATAATAAAATTGCACAGGGGTTTTAGAAGAAAGTACATCTTCTCTATTTCTAAAAGCCATAAAAGCAATAACACCTTTAGCGAAATCATTCTCAGAAATAGCTTTATTAAAGGTTTCTGTGAAAAATTCAAGAGTAAAAGAAAGCGGAATATTCATTCTCATTTTTCGCATAGAAGCCATCAAAAAAAAGTAGCATTCTTCTGCCATGATTAACTGATGATTCTTTACAAAAAAATAAACCTTTACAGCATCTCCATTTAAAAATGCATTATTCTGAAGTACTATTTCCTGTGTTTTTTGTCCGTTTAAATAAATCATGTTGTAATGATTTTAGTTATGAAAATTGCAAAAAAAATGATAACTGAAATTTCAATTATCAATCTTTTTACTTGGGTTGAAAGATTAAGCTGCGCCTAGTTTGATTTGTAAATTTTCGATGAGATTATCCCAATATAATCTGGTTTCTTCTTCATCTCCTTTTTCGCAGAAATCTGTGATATTAAGAGAAAGATCATTAGTAATTTCATCAATTATAATAGTCATTTCGAAGAAATATTTAGTTCCTTCATCTTCTTCCCAACGGAAACGTACAAAAGATTCAGGTTTATATCTGATTAATGTCGCTTTTTCTGCGGGACCACCATTCCAACTGAAATAAAAATCATCACCTCTTTCTACTGCTTCATCTGCAAACCATTCTGAAAGGCCTTCTGCAGTTGCCATATATTCATACAAAATCTCTGAAAGACAATGCATTGTATATTCAAACTGTACCTTATGTTTCGTCATATTTTCACCATTTTTGGTGTCGCAATATATAAATTAATTTCATATATCTGCAACTATTTTTCGATAAAATCTATAATTTTTATATGAATTTTCGCATAAAAAAAAGAGTTTTAAATATTTAAAACTCTTCATTTTATTTAATGGTCATTTAAAGCTTCTAAAATAATTTCGCAACCTTTTTTTATCTCTTCTTTACTAATAGTTAAAGGTGGAGAAATCCTCATAAATTCGTTTCGGTAGAGTTGCCAAAAAACAATGAGTCCTTTTTCCATACAACGTTTCGCTACGTCTAATGTATATCCTGGTGATTCTAATTCTACCGCGAGCATTAATCCTCTGCCGTTTACTTTTTTAATTTTAGGGTGAACCAATAATTCTCTGAACAGTTTCTCTTTTTCATCTACTTCATTCATTAAACCACTTTCTAAAACTTCTTTTAAAGTAGCATAACTAGCAGCTGCAATTAGTGGATTGCCACCAAAAGTAGTAATGTGTCCTAGTTTAGGAGAATGCTGAAGAGATTTCATTATTTCTGCAGAACTCATAAAAGCTCCAACAGGAACTCCACCTCCCATGCCTTTTCCCATCACGAGAATATCTGGAACCATATCATAATGCTCGAAAGAAAACAATTTACCTGTTCTCCCAAAACCTGGCTGTATTTCGTCTAGGATTAATAAAGCCCCAACTTCTTCACATCTTTTTTTCAAATTTTTGAAATAATTTTGAGAAGGCTTCAAAAAACCAGCAGCTCCTTGAATGGTTTCGGCGATAACACAAGCTGTTTTTTCAGTAATTTTAGAAAATTCTTCTTCATTATTAAATTCTATGAAGGAAATCATAGGCAACAGCGGACGAAATTCTCTTTTGTGAAACTCATTTCCCGAAACCGACAAAGCGCCATGGGTATTGCCATGATAAGAATTTTTCATGGAGATAATTTCTTCTCTTCCCGTGTATCTTTTCGCTAATTTCAATGCTCCATCAATGGCTTCTGCTCCAGAATTTACCAAGTAGGTAACTTCTAAAGGTTCTGGAGTAGCGGCAGCTAAAAGTTGACATAATTCTACTGGTTTTTCTTGAGCATATTCCCCATAAACCATTACATGAAGATATTTATCTGCCTGTTCTTTAATTGCATTAACCACTTTAGGATGAGAATGCCCTAAAGTATTGGCAGAAACTCCCGCTACAAAATCTAAATAAGCTCTACCATCTTTACCATAAATATAACTTCCTTCTGCTTTTTCTACTTCGAAACCTGCTGCATAAGGTGTAGTTTGCGCTTGATATTTAAAAAACTCTTGTTTCATTTTGCAAAGATAAAGAAGATAAAAGATGGAAGATGGAAGTTTTTGAAAAAAATTTCAAAGAAAAAGTCGGAACTTGAATTCCGACTTTTCTATTTATAGTTTTCGATCTCTTTTGATAGTTTTTGGTTTTTTCTTGGCTTCTTCCTTTTTACGAAGTTCTTCCGCTTTTTGGAACAGCGCATCATCTGTTTCGTATTTCACTTCTTCGTAATTAGGTGTATCAAGGAAAATATCTTCCCATTTTCGTGGTCGGTCTTTGGTATTCCAATTAAAATCGGTGAATTTTCTTTTGTCTGGAGCAATCATACTCATAGGATAAATATCAGAATTAGCACTAATATTACATGAAATAATCTGAATTTTTCTTTCTTCAAAAAGTGCTTCAATTTGTCCGCAAGTAGAAAGCGCAATGCCAATTCTGTCTAACTGTTTCGTCTGTGCATCTTCAGAATCTGCATAGGTAATGGCTTGAGCGTTTCCTGTTACTTTGGCAATTTTAATTTCGTTGTTTTGATAAAAAACAGTCATTAAATTCCCTTTCACTTGGTTAAACTCATCTTTCAATGTAAGAGAATCTGCTTTAGAAATTGCAAAGGAATTTCCGATGACTTTTAGAGAGTCTATATTTTGTTCCGTTGTGTTGAAATATGCTTCTATTTTATCTCCAGAAATTTGTTTTTCTCCACTCCAGAAAAGAGGTTTCACGTTTAGATGAAGAATCCCATCAGTTTCATTAAAACTCAAAGAATCTGCTCTACCTTGGGCTTTGGTCATGAACAATCTTACTTTTTTATATCCACGAAGGAAACTTTTTTTCTTATTGGTAGAATCTAATTTTTGGTAACTTAAAAATCTTTCTGTAGCGATGTAAGCTGTATCTTGATTCATAATTTTTACCGCATAAGGTTTTTGGGTAATCATCGCCGAATCTATTTTTTCATAGATCTCTCCGTAACCACCGATGATGTAACGATTTTCTTTCGGGTCATCTAATCTTACATTTCCTTCTGCCTTTCCAAAACCTGTGAGTTGATTAAAAAACATTTTATCTCCTTTCAGAATTTTACCATTGTAATAAATTCTAGAATTTTTGTTGAGATAAACCTGTTTTTCGTTCATGAGGTACTTACCGTTTTCCGTGTAAACGTAATTAGAAGGTTTCTCTTTATTGATAATGGTTGTAGGTCCGAAAAATTCTGCAATATTGGTGTTTTGATAATGTTTGATATTTTTTCCTTCTACTCTATACTGGGCATTATCAATAGTGTAATTATTGGTAAATTCATTGGTTTTAGAATCAATGAAATAAGTAGCAGACTGAGTCCACATGGTATTTCTGCCATCATTAATGGTTCCGCCAGAATTGAAATAAGCTGTATTTTTTACTCTATCATAATACAAAACATCTGTAGAAATGGTTTGTTTCGCATCAGTGAGAACAACTTTTCCACGGGAAATTCCTCGTTGGGTATTTCCATCATACTCCATTTCGTTTGAGGTAATCCTGTTTCCGTCTGAAGTAACAAGCAAAACGTTTCCAATGGCTTTAGCGAAATTTTCTTTTTCGTAGAAAATCACTCGGTCTGCCGTCAACATTGCACCTTGATGCTCGAATTGTACATTTCCTGTGAAGAAAGGATTTCCTCCGTACATGTCTGGTTTTCTTTCGAATAAATCTGAGTGAATGAAACGTACTTTTTGACCGGGCTGAACCGCTACATTGGTTTCTTTTTTGAAATAAGGTTCTTTTACTAAAGGTTCTTTGGAATTGAGTTTATCAATCTGCGAAAAACCTAAAGTGTGAATAAAAATGAAGATTGCGAAAAGGATTTTTTTCATTATTTTTTTTTGTGGCCGTAAAAATATAATGAATGATTGTCAATTTTCACGCCAAACGCTTCTTCGATGGATTGTTTGATGCCCTGAATTCTAGGGTCGCAAAATTCTATAATTTCTTCAATTTCTTTGTCTGAACCATCTTTGTAAATCACTAAATGGTCATGTTGTTTATCAAAATAAGACTTTTCGTATGAAGATGAAGAAAGTGTCTTTTCGCCGAACTGGTGTTTACGAATCAAGCCTGCATCTAGAAAAATTTCTATAGTATTATAGATGGTTGCTTTAGAAACATGATATTTTTTATTAATCATGATGAGATATAAATCATCTACATTAAAGTGATGATCCATATTATAAATCTCTTCTAAGATAGCATATCTTTCTGGAGTGTTTCTGTAGGCTTTATCTTGTAAATATTGCTTAAGAACATCTTTTATTACGCCTATATTTTTTTCTTTTTGAGTAGCTTCCATTGTTTTAATTGAAAAGCAAATTTATTAATTTTTAACTAATAAAAGGTAAATTTTAATGAGATACAAAATCTAAAAACCTCAATTGCTTGAGGTTTTCATTTTATATTAAGAATCGTAACGTTTAAATTCTTCTAAAATAATTTTTTTCTCTCTAATCGGGTTATTGATAAGCGGCACAGATTCTACCAAAACATTATGTGGAGCCAAACCGTACGCTTTGAAATCACTACTACCAATATATTTCACGAAATTATATATATTTAATGTAATTTTTTCTTTTACCGTCAATAAGAAGTCATTAATATAAACATTGTCAATAATCACATATTTTAAATCTGGCGGAATATTGTGATTTCTAAGAGAAGGGTGACTACTTCTATCTGGAATAATACCTTCTTTCATCATATCAAATAACACCTGATTAAAGTAATCATTGATTTTTCTATCAATTTTAAATCCTAAAAGGAAATTAATTTTATATACCGTTCCTGGCATTACCTCATCAATAGAATATCTATAGGTAAAAGGATCTTCTTGGTTAATGATATTTAGAATAAAATAATGGTCTGCTCTTTTTGGTTGAGAACGCATGATTGAGTAAATAATTTTAGATTCAACCTCATCTTCTTTTTTCGCTCTACTCAAAAATGCTAAATTGGTAGCATATTTAGGAATAGACTCATCTAGTTTAATATCCTTGATGGTAGAAACATAATCTTTCAGTTTTACAAACTTGATGAAATTCTGTTTAATCATTCTACCATTATACCAAGCGTACATACATACTGCCACGAAGCCTGCCAAGAATACTGTAATCCAACCTCCTTCAAAGAATTTAATGATGTTTGCACTAAAAAATCCTATTTCTATAGACAAATGAACTAATGCAAAAATGGCAATTAAAAACTTATTCACTCTATTTCTCCATAACCAAGCTATTAATAAGATGCTGGTCATCATCATAGTCACTGTAATAGATAAACCATAAGCAGCTTCCATATGTACTGATTCCTTGAAATAAAATACTATGATAAGGCAGAAAATAAGTAAGCCCCAATTGATTCTAGGGATATACATTTGACCTTTTAAACCAGAAGGATATTGAATTTGCTGGAACGGCCAAAAATTAAGCGACATAGCTTCGGAAAATATCGTAAACGAGCCTGTAATTAATGCTTGAGAAGCGATAATAGCTGCTGCTGTAGCCAATATTACCGCTGGAATAATTAAGTAATGAGGCAACATACCGAAGAAAGGATTCGTACCTGTGAAAACCATACCGTAGTTCTGAAGCAACCAAGCTCCTTGACCTAAATAATTTAAAATCAACATGGCTTTTACAAAAACCCAACTCACTCTGATATTTTTATAACCACAGTGTCCTAAATCTGAATATAAAGCTTCTGCCCCTGTAGTACATAGAAAAACAGCACCTAAAATGAGAATAGCACTGGGAGAAGTTACTATTAATTTATATGCATAGTAAGGATTAAATGATTTTACAATTTCTGGATGCTCCATCAAATTAACAACACCGAATCCACCTAAAAATAAGAACCAAACAACCATAACTGGACCAAAAAACTTCCCAATAAAGCTGGTTCCAAATTGCTGAACTACGAAGATAACCACCAAAATTACAGACGTCATTGCCAAAATAGAATTGATTCCTAGATCCAATCCTTTAATTTGTTTAAGACCTTCAATAGAAGCCATTACTGTAAGAGAAGGTGTGATTACACCATCTGCAATTAATGCCGAAGCTCCTACTATTGCAACCAGATAAAGCCATTTCGTTTTCATTTTTTTTACCAAAGAAAACAAAGCCAGAATGCCACCTTCACCTTTGTTATCTGCTCTAAGTGAGATCAGAACGTACTTGATGGTAGTTTGTAGAGTTAGTGTCCAAATAATACAAGAAAGTGCTCCTTCTATATATTCTTCAGAAATCATTTTGGCTTCTTTTCCAGATTTGATAATCGCACTCATTACATATAGCGGTGATGTACCAATATCTCCGAAAACGATTCCTAATGAAACCAAAACTCCTATGAAAGTTAATTTTTTGGTGTCAAAATTGTGACCACCAGATAAAACGTCTGACATTTTTCAAGTATAAAAATAAGTGCAAATTTAATCTAATTTCTAGAGGAAATAGTTTTTGATTAGAAAATTTTACATTAAAATTAAAAAGCGCAACCAAAAATGATTGCACTTTTTATAAAATATGATTAAAGTTTTAAGATTTTACGTATAAAACGTTTTTAATCTCTTGTTTTACTTTTTCTAATTTCGGGAACCATTCTGCAAATAATGCTGCTGAGTATGGAGCCGGTGCATCTGGAGTTGTAATTCTCTTAATTGGTGCATCTAAATAATCAAATGCTTTTTGCTGAACCATGTAAGTAATTTCTGAAGCTACAGAACCAAATGGCCATGCTTCTTCTAGAACTACTAATCTATTGGTCTTCTTCACAGAATTAAGAACTGTTTCGTAATCTAGCGGACGAATTGTTCTTAAATCTACTACTTCCACAGAAATTCCTTCTTGTTCTAAATCAGCTGCAGCTTGCATTGCTAATTTTAAGATTTTACCAAAAGAAACCAAAGTTACATCTTTACCTTCTTTTTTGATATCAGCTTTACCAATTGGGATATAGTATTCTTCTTCAGGAATTTCCATTTTATCTCCGTACATCTGTTCAGATTCCATGAAAATTACAGGGTCATTATCTCTAATTGCAGATTTTAATAATCCTTTTGCATCATATGGATTAGAAGGAACAATTACTTTAAGACCAGGGCAGTTTGCATACCAGCTTTCAAAAGCTTGAGAGTGTGTAGCTCCTAACTGACCTGCAGAAGCAGTAGGTCCTCTAAAAACGATTGGCACATTCCACTGTCCACCACTCATTTGATACATTTTCGCTGCATTAGAAATAATTTGGTCAATAGCAACCATAGAGAAGTTAAAAGTCATAAATTCTACTATAGGTCTATTTCCGTTCATCGCAGCTCCTACAGAAATCCCTGCAAAACCAAGTTCTGCAATGGGAGCATCTATTACTCTTTTTGGACCAAATTCTGCTAACATTCCTTTTGAAGCTTTGTAAGCTCCGTTATATTCTGCTACTTCTTCGCCAATGAGATATATCGATTCGTCTTTACGCATTTCTTCGCTCATTGCTTCACAGATAGCCTCACGAAATTGTACTTCTTTCATTTTGATTAATTTGTTGAGTTGCAAATTTAAGGAATTTTTATCAAATTATTATGTATCAATTATTACTTTCGTCAACAAATAAAAAAGACACATCTTTTAGGATGTGTCTCACATGTTAATATCTCTAGATTTAGATTAATCTGCTTTGTGCCAAGTTTGGTTTCTACCGATTAATGAGATTCCTATAAATCCTCTTACATTTAGTTTATCCCCATTTCTGGTAACCGTACAATTGTAAGTTTTACCTTTTTTAGGATCTGTAATCGTTCCATCAGTAAATTCTGAACCATCTTTTGATAAACCTCTGATGATTTCTAAACCAATTAATGGCTTGTTTTTTCTATCATCTGTACATTTTACACAGTTGTTATTTTCTGGCTTTTGTAATAATTGTACAATTTTACCATAATATTTACCGTCTGATTTTTTAAAAATCTCTACGATAGATTTAGGCTTCCCTGTTTCGTCATCAATTGTTTTCCACTTACCTTCTATCTGAGCATATGAAAGAACACTGAAGAACAAAGCTAAAAATGCGAATGCTAATTTTTTCATGTTTCTAATTTTAAATTTTTGTTAAAAGTAAATATTTTTTGTTAAACAACAAATTTATTATTATTCTTATCATATTAATAACAAAGCAGGTGCCAAATTTCAGAAAATTAAACACTAGTTTAATATCTCTATTAAATATAAATTTTTAAACTTTTCATTTCTGGTTTTAGGATTCAGAAATTTAAGAGAAAGCCTAGTAATTTTAAAATGTGTTTCCTGATGGAGAATTTTATACGGTTGCGTAATACTTCGTAAATCATTTTCATAGACCAGCACTCTATCACCTTTTTTCAGAAGAGAAACTTCTTTTCTTGGCGTGTTTTGTTTTGAATAAAAATCAAAAGACCAGATTTCATAATCTTTCGGCATGAAAAGATTTCGGGTTGAAAGGTGATTTTTCTCAAAATAATTTGCCATTTTTAAACCACCTTGGTATTGCGTCAAAACAGGATAAAACTGCGAATTGAGAAAAATATTAATGGTAATTGCAAAAAGCAAAGAGACTAAAACCCATCTTCTTACTATATTTTCTTTTTTGAAAATATAAAGCAGTAAAGTTCCCACAAAAAACAAACCTACCATAAATAAAACCACTTCATGAATTCCTGTAAAATAATACGTGAGCAATAAAACGCCTACTAAACTTACCGAAATAACCATCAACTGAATCACCCAAAAACCTCTGGCTTTCTTCCATTGATTTTTTTCGAAAATTTCAAAAATATAAGAAGCGGTAAAAACCGAAAGAATGGGAATTAATCCGTTTAAGTAATGAGGCAACTTAAATTTAGAAAAACTAAATACCAACATCACCAACCAGAACCCGCCTAAAGTTAAAAACTCTACGCCTTCTATTTTTTTAAATCTTTCTTTAATCAAATTTTTAGTTCTTTCGAAAACACCTGTATAAAATGCTACAGAAAAAGGTAAAAACGCCCAAAGTAATGTATGAAAAAAGAAAGAATAATCAGGACTATTCTGCTCAAAACCTTTGGCCTGTAAACGATTTACACTTTGATTAAACAAAATAAATTCTACACCTTCGTTTCCAAACTGATGATAGTATGCGTACAAAATCGGTAAAGTCCCCACTCCAAAACTGAGCGCAGCAAAAATAATTTTCAGATTAAAAAATTTCAACCATTCTCTAGAATACAGCAAATAAGAAAATACAGAAAATCCTATAATCACAATCGCCATCAATCCTTTTGAAGAAAAGGCTAAAGCTGTAAAAAATCCTGCTAAAAATACATTAATGATTTTTTGTGTTTTGATAAAAGCTAAAAATTGCCAAATAGAAAGTGCTATAAAACCCGTCAAAACAGCATCTGTTCTTACATCGTGTGCAGAAAGTATAATCGTTTGTGACGCTAAAAATATCAGTGAGGCGGTATAACTTAGATTTTCGTTTTTATACAATAAGTCAGCAATCTTTTTTACAGAAAAAGCTGCTAAAAACAAACATAAAACCGCCGGAATTCTATAAGCAATGTGACTAATGCCAAAAATTTTCATCGATAAAGCTGCGAGCCAAAAATGCAAATGCGGTTTATCTAAATAAGGATTATCACCTTTATAAATTTCTAGAAAATTGCCAGAATTGGCCATTCTCATCGCCATTGTAGCATGTTGAGCAGAATCATTTTCCATCAATGGAATAAAAAGTCCTACTAAGTACACCAAAACAAAGCCTACAAAAAGAAAAAAGATTTGATTTCTAGAAAGTAATTGATTTTGATTCATTATAAAAATCAGGTTTTTTAGTATTTTTGCAAAAATTTGCTTTGCAAAGGTAACAAATCAAGCGCTACAATGGATAAAAATAAATTCTACTCTCTCGTTATTCCTATGTATAACGAAGAAGGAAACGCAGGAATTTTAATCGATAGAATTTCTGATGCTATGAATGGATATCACTACGAACTCATCTTAATAGATGACAATTCTACGGATAAAACCATACAAGAAATTAAAGAAAAAAAACATCCAAATGTAGTGTTGATTGAGCTCAAAAAAAATTACGGACAAAGTTCTGCAATGATGGCTGGTTTCGATTATGCAACTGGTGATTATATAATTACACTTGATGGAGATTTGCAAAATGATCCTTCAGACATCCCAGCAATGGTAGAACTTTTAGAAAACGGAAATTATGATTTGGTGGTAGGAAAACGTCAGAAAAGAAAAGATTCTTCCATCAGAACTATTCCTTCAAAAATTGCGAATTTCATCATCAAAAAATCAACAAAACTCAATATTTCTGACCAAGGTTGTGCGCTGAAAGTTTTCACCAATGAAACTGCAAAAGAACTGAATCTCTATGGAGAAAATCACAGATTCATCAGTTTAATGGCGCATTTAAATGGTGCTAAAATCACAGAAATTCCCGTAAAACACCACCCAAGACAACACGGCGTTTCTAAATACGGAATGAACAGAACTTTCAAGGTCATTAATGACTTGCTTTTAGTTTTGTTCAATAAAAAATACCTTTCTAAACCCATTTATCTTTTCGGGAACATCGGTTTAATTACCTTTACACTAGGAGTTTTAGTTAATATTTATTTATTGGCTCTCAAAATTTTAGGAAATGATATTGGCGGAAGACCTTTATTAATCCTTGGCGTGTTACTTATTTTCATTGGCATTCAGTTTTTTACCACAGGAATCATTGTAGATATGCTCATGAAAACCTACTACGAATCTCAGGAAAAAAGACCTTTTAATATAAGAAATATCACAACATTTGGAGAAAGTCAATCTTAAAAAACTACTCATCAACTTTGCTAAAATTTTAATTAGCGTTGCTTTGTTGTATTTTGTTTTTCAGAAAATTCCTTTTCGGGAAGTAACTGTTTTATGGGCAAAAACGAATGTTTTTTATCTCTTGATGGCTGCAATTCTATTTTTGGCATCTCAAATCATTTCTACCAAAAGACTTGAACTCTATTTTAAAGCCAATGATTTCCATTTGAGTTTCAGAAGCAATTTAGAACTCTATTTTTTGGGAATGTTCTATAATTTTTTTATTCCAGGTGGAATTGGTGGAGACGCTTACAAAGTCTATCTTTTGAATAAAAATTTCGGTTGGAGTGCCAAAAAAATTACCTCATCGCTTTTTAATGACCGATTAAGCGGACTTTTGGCGATTTGCGTATTGATTTTAGTATTGATTTTAGTATTTTCCTTCAATTTACTGGAAGCCAAATTCTTCCCCATCTTATTTGTGCTTTTAGTGACAGGATTTTTCTTTACTTATTTTTTGACTAAAAAGCTTTTTTCTATCTATACCACAGTTTTTTTTAAAGCTTTCTCTTACTCATTTTTAGTCCAAATTTTACAAGTCATCAGTTTTATATTTTTATTGAAAAGTTTAGACGTTACAAACAATTTCACCATTTACTCAGTAGTATTTTTGGCAAGTTCGGTGCTCAGTTTAATTTCTTTTGCAGGAATTGGAGTGAGAGAAATGCTCTTTTTACAAGCGTCTAAATGGTTTAGTTTTCAGCCAGAGATTTCGGTTTCTGCCTCTTTACTTTTTACAATGATTACTGCATTTTTTTCACTTTTTGGAGTGATATTTCAAATAAGAAAGTTAAATTTGAAACTTGCTGAAACGCCATGAATTTTATAAAAAATAATCTAGCCAATGCTTTCACTCTCGGGAATTTATTTTCTGGAAGCATCGGTGTTATCAATTTAGTAGACGGAAATTATAAAGTTGCCGCACTTTGTATCATCATTTCTTTGGTTTTAGACTTTTTAGACGGATTTGTTGCCAGAGCGCTTAAAGCCAATTCTAATCTTGGCGCACAATTAGATTCTCTAGCAGACATGGTAAGTTTCGGACTTTTGCCTGGTGTAACGATGTTTAAAGCACTAGAAGGTTTCGGCAATCAGTTTATGGATTTTGAACTTCCATTTCAGCTAAAATATTTGGGACTTTTCGTGGCTTTATTTTCATGTCTCAGATTGGCTATTTTTAATTTAGATGAAGAGCAAAGCTATTATTTCAAAGGACTCAACACACCCAGTAATACCGTTTTACTTTTCGGAATGTATTACGCGTTTCAAGAAACAGGAATGTTCTGGCGAACGTTTGAAAATCCTATGTTTTTGGTAGGACTCATTGCAGCAAGCTGTTGGTTACTTATCAGTCCCATCAAAATGATTGCGCTTAAATTTAAATCGATGAAACTGAAAGATAATTACCCAAAACTTATCTTACTTTTGGGCGGAATTCTACTGATTTCTATTTTAGGATTGGCAGGAATCCCGATGGTTATCGTTTTTTATATAATCGTTTCTCTAATTTTTCAAAAACAACTTAAATAGTTTTGAGTTATGAATTAGAAGTTATAACCTAACTATAACTTTTAAAACTCATCACTCATAATTGATAACTCATACTTAAAAAAATGAATCTAAAACTCCATAAACCGCTCTGTATCTTTGATTTAGAAACTACCGGAATCAACATTTCTAAAGACAGAATTGTAGAAATCTGCATTTTAAAAGTTTTTCCAGATGCTTCTAGAGAAAGCAAAACTTGGTACGTAAATCCTGAAATGCCTATTCCTGCAGAAGCTACTGCTGTTCACGGAATTTCTGATGAAGATGTAAAAGATTCTCCTACTTTTAAAGAATTGGCTCCGAAAATCATCGATATGATTAAGGATTCTGATTTAGGAGGTTTTAATTCGAATAGATTTGATATTCCACTTTTGGCAGAAGAATTGTTGAGAGCTGGCTATGATTTTGATTTATCTAAACACAAACCTGTAGATGCACAAACCATTTTCCACAAAATGGAACCTAGAAATCTAAGTGCTGCGTACCAATTTTATTGCGGAAAATCTCTAGAAAATGCACATTCTGCGGAAGCAGATACATTGGCAACCTTCGAAGTTCTGGATGCTCAAATCGAAAAATATGAAGATTTACCGAATGATATTGCTGCTCTGAGTGAGTTTTCTTTCCATAATAAATTTGCAGATTTGGCAGGATTTATCGCCTTCGATGATAAAAATGAAGAAATTTTCACTTTCGGAAAATACAAAGGTCAAAAAGTGAAAGATGTCTTCACGAAAGATGTAGGATATTTCGGTTGGATTCAGAATGCTGATTTCCCACTTTACACCAAGAAGGTCTTGACTAAGATTCAATTGAGAAGTAAATTCTAATTAAATAAAATGTCTAAACTCATTCGCATAAAATACTACGAAAGCTCTATTGAAGCCAATAGAGACAAACAAATTTTGGCAGAAAACGGGATTGAAAGTTTTATTGCAAATGAACAGACTATACAATCAGATTGGTTGCTTTCTCAAGCCATTGGAGGTTTACAACTTCAGGTTTTCGAAGACCAAGTAGAAAAAGCCAAAGAAATTTTACAGAATTTTGTAGAAAATGAAGAAGTTGCCTTAGAAGTAGAACATACAATTGAAAATCCTGAGTATGATTTTACTTGTCCTAAATGTGGTTCTAACCATATTTATCAATATGAAAAACCAGATGGGATTTTTGGGGTAAGTTGGCTATTATTAGGATTCCCAGTAAAAGTTCCGAGCAGTAAATACATTTGTTATTACTGCGGAAATGAATTTAAGCATTAACTATTTAAAATTTTCAAAAGATATATTATGAAAATCATTTGCATAGGAAGAAATTACGCAGAACACGCGAAAGAATTAGGAAACGAAATTCCCGAAAATCCAGTTATTTTCATGAAACCTGACACTGCTGTATTGAAAAAAGGTAGTGATTTTTACATTCCAGAATTTTCTGATGATGTGCATTATGAATTAGAAGTGGTGCTAAAAATTTCTAAAGGAGGAAAATATATCCAAAAAGAAAATGCACCTAAACATTATGACGAAATTGCGCTTGGAATAGATTTTACGGCTAGAGATTTACAGTCTCAGCTCAAAGGAAAAGGTTTGCCTTGGGAACTCGCAAAAGGTTTTGACGGAAGCGCTGTAGTTTCTGATTTTTTCCCAAAAGAGAATTTTGATTTGAGTAATTTGAAATTTCAACTTCAAAAAAATAAAGAAATCGTGCAAGATGGCAATACCAATCTGATGATGTTTTCACCAGATGATATTATTGCTTTTGTTTCTCAGTACTTCACTTTAAGAGTAGGAGATTTAATTTTCACAGGAACTCCAAAAGGTGTAGGAAAGGTGTCAGAAAATGATGAACTAGAAATGTTTTTAGAAGGCGAAAAGGTTTATCATCTTCGTGTACAATAATAAATCATGTCCAAAAGCTTTTATTTCCAATTTAAAAATTGTAATTTAGTAGTGTTTTAAAAGCACGCCATGAAAAACATTATTTTACCAATCGATTTTTCTGACACTACAGATGTTCTAGTAGCAGGTGCTATAGATTTTGCGAAAGAAATAGCCGGAAAAATTTATTTAATACACGTAGCTCCAGCAGATATTGGTTTTGCTATTGGAGATATGGGATTTCAATATTTCCCAGAGATAGAAAAATCTGAAATTTCTGAAGAACTCGCAGAGTTAAATGAAATAGAGAAAAGAATAGAAGCAAAAGGAGTAGCTTGTGAGCATTTGCTGAAACAAGGCATCGCTGCTGAAATTATTTTAGACTATGCTAAAGACAAAAAAGCCAATTATATTGTAATGGGCAGTCATGGAAGAAGCGGAATATATGATGTTTTTGTAGGTAGTCTTACGAAGGATATTACTAAAAAATCTCCTATTCCGGTTTTGGTAGTACCTTGCCACAAATAATTTTAACAAAAAGAAAATAAAAAAATCCCGAAATTCTAGAATTTCGGGATTTTATATTGTTAAGAAATCTGATTAATCTTCTTTAGTGTGTAATTCTGGGTTGTAATATGGGAATTTACCTTCTGTAGGCGAATAATATTCTTTATCTTTATTGTTCCCTAATGTAGTTACTAAAACATAACACCAATAGCAAAATAAAGTACTAGCTACAATAAAAAGAATCCAGTTCAACACGTTTCCAGCGAAATCATAGAATCCGAAAGACCATTTGAACAAATCACTTAAGAATAACCAAAAAGACGTCATTTTTTTCTTATTTTAAATTAACTTTGCACAAAATTAATAAAAATGTTCAGATTACTATCAAAAGAAAGCAATATTTTTTCGATTCCTGTCTATATATTTTTTTTATTTCTTTTGATAATAACATTTAATATATTGGATTTCAAAACGTTAGGCGTTTTTTCTAGCATTATTACGTTTTGTGGATTTGCATTAGGATATTTTCTTTTCAATGCTATTGGCCTGAATTACAATACTCATCTTCCTCTTTTTCTGTATACATTTTTTGTATTTGCATTATATCCGGGAAGTTTAGATATAGGAATTGCAATGTCACTGTTTACCAACTCCTTTATAATGGTTTTATTGACCAGCAATCAAGATGAAGTAAGAAAAAATTCATACCTAATCATCGGAGCGATTTTGGCAGTTAATTTCTTATTTCTGCCTACAACGTGGCCTATGTTTATTTTTGTATTGATTCACCTTATTTCTACTTCAGACCATATTTCTCTTAATCTTTTTAGACTTTTCTTTGGGAAAATTTTGGTTTTCGGGACTTATTTTGGTGTAATGTATTTAATTGGTTATCATGATTTTGACGAGAACTACATTCCATATGTAGAAACCTCTCTGATGCAAGATTATTACCCATTATATTTTCTTTTGCCTGTGGCTTTATATGTTTTATATGCAATAATGGACCACTTTGCCAATTTTAATAAAAAAAGTCCGTCTAGTAAATTTAAGTATACTTTTATGCTCTTGTTTTTCTTGGCACAATTGGTGACGGTATTTCTCTACATGGGCAAAAATTACGAGTATTTACTTCTACTTGTTTTACCAAATGTAATTATTCTTTCCAGAGCATTGAGATTTTTAAAAAAATATTGGATGAAAGAATTAGGTTTATGGATACTTATACTCACTTTATTACTTTTTAAACTTACTACCTATATAGATATAGATGAACTAATTAGAATATGATTCAAATAGATGATAAATTAATTTCTGAAGATATTTTTTCTGAAGAATTTGTATGCAACCTTAGCAAATGTAAAGGTATCTGCTGTGTAGAAGGAGATGCGGGGGCTCCGCTTGATAAAAACGAAACTGAAATTCTGGAAAGAATTTACCCTAAAATTAAAAGTTATTTAAGGCCAGAAGGAATTGCTGCCATCGAAGAGCAAGGAACACACGTTACCGATATTGATGGAGATTTGGTAACGCCACTCGTAAATGGTGGAGAATGTGCTTATGTAATTTTTGATGAAAAAGGCATTATAAAATGTGGCATAGAAAAAGCATATGAAGATGGTATAGTAGATTGGCAAAAACCCATTTCTTGTCATCTCTATCCTATTAGAGTAACGGAGTATAGAACATTTACCGCTCTCAATTATCATGAGTGGGATGTATGTAGTGACGCTTGTACTCTTGGAAAAGAACTGCATGTTCCTGTGTATAAATTTCTAAAAACGCCACTGATTAGAAAATACGGAGAAGATTTTTACAAAACCCTCTGCGAAGCTGCAGAAGAGTGGGAACGCGAATTTAATTCGTAGGAAAATAAATTTTTATTTTAAATATTAAAAAAATCCGTCTCGAAATTCGAGACGGATTTATATTTTTATGAAATATCTAGAAAATTACTTTTGTAATTCTGCTAAAAATTTCTCGTGTGTAATTTTAGTTTCTTTTTTCTTTGCTTTTTCTAGGATAACATCTTTCAGTTTACCCATAGCAACTTCTTGAGAAATCTGTCTTACTTGCTCTTCTTGTTTTAGCATTTCTACAGCATATTTCTGCACTTCTTCTTGCGGAAGATTATGAATTCCATACATTGCTAACTGATTGTTAACTAATACTTCTGCCTGACCTAAAACATCTGCATAATCTACTTTTACATCATAATCTTGGAATAATTTTCCTTCGATGATTTGATTTTTGATGATAGTTTTTTCTGCTTCTAAAATTTCTTTAGCTTGTTCTTCAGAAGTAATGTTTGGATTAGAGAATAGTAACCATTTTACTAAGAATGCTTCTGGTAAATGAACATCTGTCTTTTCAGAAACGCTTTCTAATACTTTATTCACAAAGTGAATATCAGCATTTTGTTGGAAATATTCGTCTAATTCAGTTTTTACTCTTGTTTTTAGTTCTTCTTCAGAATTGATGTTTCCTTCACCATATACTTTATCAAATAATTCTTGATCTAGTGGTGCTAAGTTTAATTTATAGATTTCTGTAACTGTAGCTTCTAAATCTTCGTGATGAATGTGACCTAGTTCATGCTCGTTGTAATTTAAATCTTTAGCCAATGTTTCGTTTTCAGTTAACTGAGTTTTAGTTAACTTCACTACATCACCTACTTTGTGAGATTTTACCAAACCGAAAGCTTCTTTTTGCTCCGCAGAAACTACTACATTTTTCGGTGGATGATTGTGCTCTCCCTCTGCATCAGCTTCTACTACTTGTGCAATAGAAAGTGCTACATAAGAATCTTTAGTTGCTTTATCTTGAGCATCTTTGTCTGCAAATCTTTTTTGCATGTTTTCGATGCTTTGGTTGATTTCTTTATCAGTAGCTTCTACTTTGTAGTGAGGAGCTTCGTAAGAAGATAAATCAATATTAAAATCTGGTTCAAAACCAACTTCGAAACCTACAGAAACTTCTTCTGCATTGTAATCTAGTTCGTTCATAGGAACTGGAACTGGCTGACCAACTAATCTTAAATTACTTTCGTTTACATAGTTGTTCAATACTTCAGAAATTTGTTTGTTAATTTCTTCAAAAGCAATACCTGCTTCAAATTGTTTTCTAACCATGCTCAATGGAACTTTTCCTTTTCTGAAACCAGGAACAGTAGCATTTTTAGCATAATTGATCAGTTGTTTTTCAACTTTATCTTTGTAATCAGATTTATTTAAAGTTACTGTAAGCAAAGCACTTACTTCGTCATGATTGGTTCTTGTAACATTCATCTTGTTAAAAATTTTGAGTTGCAAAAATAGTGTTTTTTTATGAAAACAGAAAGCATTTTTTATAGGTAAATTTTCCTTATAAAAAGTCAATTCGCTTTACAGTGAATTTTATAATCTCAAGAAAGTAATTTTCTTAGATTTTTAGAAATTCATCATCAGTTTCACACTGAAATTTCTTCCCATATTGTAAACACCTATTCTGCCTGTTGTTGGATTTTCAGGAGCATATTTTAATCTGCTCAAATGGTTTTGATACGCTACATCTGTTAAATTTTCTCCGCTAATAAAAATATTGAAAAAGTCTTTTTTGCCAAAAGCTTTAACGTCTGCACCAATTCCAACACTCAAAAGTGTGTAACTAGGAGTAGCTGTTTCGGTATCAAAAGCACTGTAAATATCATTTTGTTTGAAATAATGGTCTACCGAAAATTTAGCATAAAAATCAGAAAAAGTATTATTCACCTTCTCGAAATTAGTTTTAATTTCTCCACGATATTTTGGTGCTGGAATAAATGGCAAGAACTTTTCGTTTTCTGGACGATTGTTCTGCGTAGCTCTTACATAAGAAAATGAGTTTTCTACATGCAACCAATCAAATGGATGCGGGTGAAAATCTAAGAAAATCTCTCCACCGAAAAGCTGAGCGTTTCCTTGGGTAAATTTAAATGCAGGAACTGGATCATTTGGGTCTACAATCACATCATTTCCGTTTGCATCTTGCATTTTTTCAGTATAAATATAATTAGAAATGAAGTTTACAAACGGCGTAAACTCAAAACTAATGTGGTCTGAATTCAAGAAATAAGCCGCATCAATCTGGTGACTGATTTCGGATTTCAGGTTGATGTCACCAATTTCGTATCTGAAAGTTCCTTCGTGAATTCCGTTAGAAGAAAGTTCTGCAATATTCGGCGCTCTGAAACCTCTAGAAAGATTTAATTTAAAAGTAGATTGCTTGTCTAATTGGTAAGACAAGCCTAAACTACCAGAGATTCCGCTGTAATTTTTATTAAATTTAGCAAATTTCACTTCAGCATCTTCCAACATTTCTTGAGCATCTACATTTCTATTGTCAAATCTCAATCCTCCCGCTAAAGTTAGATTTTTGTTAAAAGTTTTTTGTGTAAAAACAAACGCTCCTGCATCGAAAAATTGATAATCAGGAATGAGCGCTTCTACTCCTTTGTTGGTATTCGATTGCTGCATACCTCCAATTCCGAAAGAAGTTTCCCAATTATTGGTTTCTTTCAAGTTATATCTTACGTTATAGTTGAAGGTATTTAAATCGAAGAACAATTCTTTTTCATCAGGATTAGTTGCGTCTGCAAATTCTTTTCTTTTATTGTTTTGAAAGGCAAAATCAGCATTAATGGTTCCGTTTTTCAATAAAAAATAATTGTTTGAAGTTAATCTCAAATGATTAATTTCTTGGTGCGGAAATCCTACTTTATATCCTTTATAATCTTCATCAGTAGCGGTAACATCATCGCCATTGCTATTGATGAACGTGAATTTTCCATCAGCATCTCTTTCTCCTTCTACAATATTCAAAGTGGTATTATATGAACTCACATTGAAATAAGAATGCCCCCAGTTTTTATTGATTCCTAGCATTAAGTTGCCGTCAAATTCTTTGAAACCAGAGTTCAGTACTTTTCCGTCATACTTGTTTTCATAATTTCCTGCCAATTTGTTGGTGAATCTCCCTTCCCAAACGAAGCCCTTTTTGTTTCCTTTATTCGAAAAAGAAGTCGCAATTAAATTGTTATTCGTCTGATAATTGGTAATCAATTGATTTTCGATTTTACCATTTGCAGCCACTTTTGGAGAAATAAAATTCAGTACCCCCGCAATTCCGTCTGAACCATACATTAAACTTCCCGGACCTTTTACAATTTCTACTTTCCCCACGGAAAATTCATCAATTTCTATTCCGTGTTCGCCTCCCCATTGTTGACCTTCTTGCTTAATTCCATCTACCAAAGTGATGACTCTGTTATATCCTAAACCTCTGATTACTGGTTTAGAAATCGCCGCTCCAGAGGTAATTTGATTGACTCCTGGAATATTTTTTAACCCATCAATTAAATTGGTGGATGAGTTTTGGTTGATGATATTTTTATCTACAGATTTAATGACTACTGGAATCTTTTTCAGTTCCGAAGCTCTTGTTACGGCTGTTACCACCACCTCATCTATTTCTTTGGCCGATTTTTGAAGAGAGAAATCAGAAACAGCTTCTTGGTTTACTTCTATTGAAACCAATAATGAAGTATAGTTATCACTAGTAATTTCTACGAAATATTTTCCAGATTTTAGATTTTGGAAAAAATAATTACCATTTTGGTCTGAAACGGTACTGGTTTTAAGGTCTACCAGATAAACAGAAGCATTTTTTACAGGCTCTTGAGTATCAAAATCAGTGATTTTTCCACTTAATTTATATTGGGCCATCACCAATTGTGTTGCAAAAAACAATGCAACAAGAAAATATATTTTTTTGATTAACATTTAGATTAATTTTTGTTAAAATTGAAATAATAATAGTATATGCGAACTTCTAAAAATAGCATCGCAACTCGTAAAATTTCTAAATGAAAACTGGTGGAGCCCGTAATGAAAAGAATACTACTTTTTCTGTAGGTACAGTAAAGTGATATTGGAAATTTTTTGGTATAAATTTTTTAGAAATAATGAACTGAAAATTTGACTCGGCATCTAAAATTCCTATCCCAGCATTAAAAAAGTGTGAAGAGAAACAATCATCTACTCCACCAAAATTTACAATTTTTCCAGAGACTGGTGTCTTGCTAAAAGACAGTAAATCTTCTTTGAAATTATTGGTATGAGTATGAAAAAAGCCCGAAAACACTACAGCAAACAGATATACACTTGCGAAAAGTGACGCCAGAAATCTCCTGTTAGAATGTAGTTTTTTGTTCATTTTTGCAAAAATAGCAATATTTTATTAATAGCCAAAAAATCAAATATGACCAAAAACATGGTACCCCGTTTTGTATTATTTTGTAAATTTGCATGTCAAATTAAAACACTATGGGTAACGCAAGTTTGAAAAAAATCGCGGTGCTTACTTCGGGTGGAGACGCACCGGGAATGAATGCAGCAATTAGAGCAGTGGTAAGAACTGCTAATTACCATAAAATAGAATGTGTAGGAGTAAGAGGAGGTTACTCTGGTCTTATAGAAGGTAATTTTACCAAAATGGGACCTCGTTCTGTAAGCAATATCATCAATTTAGGAGGAACAATCCTTCGTTCGGCTCGTTCTAAAGAATTCAGAACCGAAGAAGGTAGACAAAAAGCTTTCGAGCAATGCCAGAAAAATGGTATTGACGCATTAGTATGTATTGGTGGGGATGGTACATTTACAGGAGCTAAAATTTTTGCAGAAGAATTTGGCGTAAAAGTAATTGGTGTTCCAGGAACCATTGACAATGACATCTTCGGTACAGACTTTACCATCGGGTATGATACTGCGTTGAATACTGCAATGGAAGCCATTGACAAAATTAGAGATACCGCTACTTCTCACAATAGAGTATTTTTCATCGAAGTAATGGGAAGAGATGCTGGTTTTATTGCTTTAAACAGTGGTATAGCTTCTGGAGCATTAGACATTCTTATTCCTGAGAAGAAAGATAGTTTAGAAGACCTATTTGACACGTTTGAAAAAGCTCAAAAAAGAGGAAAAACTTCTAGTATTGTAATTGTAGCTGAAGGCGATAGACTAGCGTCTACTTATGAATTAGCCGAACAGACTAAAGTAAGATTCCCAGATTATGATATTAGAGTTTCTATTCTAGGACACATCCAGAGAGGCGGCGCACCTAGCTGTGCAGATAGAGTATTGGCAAGCAGAATGGGATACGGAGCTGTAGTGGGACTTATGAAAGGATTAACGAATGTAATGGCAGGAATTAGATCTAATGATTTAGTTTTTACGCCAATAGAAGATGCTATTAAAAAGCATAATGAAATCAATCAAGATTTACTCCAGATTGCAGAAATCTTGGCAATGTAACTTAATTAAACAACTAAAAACAAAAAATATGTCAACAATCAAAGTAGGAATCAACGGATTCGGTAGAATTGGAAGTCTAGTTTTCAATGCAATGTTAGAAAGAGATAACATTGAAATCGTAGGGATTAATGACCTTATCAATGCAGAATACATGGCTTACATGATGAAGTATGATTCTGTTCACGGCAAATTTAATGGCGAAGTAAGAGTAGAAGGAAATAATTTAGTAGTAAACGGAAAAACAATCAGAATCACTTCTGAAAGAGACCCTAATAATTTAAAATGGAATGAAGTAGGTGCAGATTATATCGTAGAATCTACAGGACTTTTCTTAGATAAAGGTACAGCTTCTGCTCACATTAATGCAGGTGCTAAAAAAGTAGTTCTTTCTGCTCCATCTAAGGATGACACTCCAATGTTCGTAATGGGAGTAAACCACAAAGAATTACCTGCTGATTTACAAATTTTCTCTAACGCTTCTTGTACTACTAACTGTCTTGCTCCTTTAGCAAAAGTAGTTCACGAAAACTTCGGTATCGTAGAAGGTCTTATGACAACTGTACACGCTACTACAGCTACTCAAAGAACGGTAGATGGTCCATCTATGAAAGACTGGAGAGGTGGTAGAAGTGCATTATTAAACATTATCCCTTCTTCTACTGGTGCTGCTAAAGCTGTAGGTAAAGTAATTCCTTCATTAAACGGAAAATTAACGGGTATGTCTTTCAGAGTACCAACTGCTGACGTTTCTGTAGTAGACTTAACTGTAAGATTAGAAAAAGCTACTTCTTACGAAGAAATTTGCGCTGCTATGAAAGCTGCTTCTGAAGGAGAATTAAAAGGAATTCTTGGTTACACTGAAGATTTAGTAGTTTCTCAAGATTTCGTAGGAGATAAGAGAACTTCTATCTTTGATAAAGACGCTGGTATTATGTTATCACCAAACTTCGTAAAATTAGTTTCTTGGTATGATAACGAAACTGGTTACTCTAACAAGTTAACAGATTTATTATTACACTCTGCTTCTTTATAATTAGCAAGAAATAATATCAAACATAAAAACCTTCAGAATGTTTCTGAAGGTTTTTTTATGACAATATTTTTCAAAAATAAAAAAGCCACTCGGAAAGAGTGGCTTTTTAAATTGATGTTCTAATATCTATTTGATAATCACTTTCGAGACAGACATTCCTTGATCTGATTTCAGTATCAGTAAATAGTTACCACTTTGTAAATTGTTGACAAAAATCGTTTCGTCGCCTGAATTAGAATTTACTTTTTGAGTTTTAAGCATTTTACCGCTCAAATCATAAAGATAAAGATTACCGCCTTTTGCATTAGAGTATCTTATATGAATCACTCCATTTAAAGCAGGATTTTGTAAAACCTCTAAGGTTACCTTTTTAGCGTTCAAAGCTAAATCATCAGTAGATAAATTCACTTGTTTGACAAATAAAGAATTAGTTGCATCCCATTCATACCAAGAATCCTGAGTTACATTAACAATATCACCTGTTTGAGTCTGTCCTAAAGTACCAGTAGCATTCCCGTCTCTAAACAAGAAACTCACTTGAATGATGCTTGGAAAAGTATACTTAAACCATCCTGGATTATTTACGTCTGCTGTCATATCAATGGGTGTATTCCAGTTTGCAGCAGGAAGAGCATTGGTTGGAGAATAATTCCAATAATGGATTTTTGGCAAAGGCCAATTTGGATTTGTTGTTGGTGGTTTAAATCTTACTACAATATCTTTTGGTGTTTCAAAAGTATAAGTTTTTTCTATAACGCCTGAACTTAACCCTAAATTATCAAAAGCCACTGCTTTAATAGTTGTATTAGAATTTACTGTAAAAGAAGAAGTATAAATTGGCGATGAAGATGTAGGTTCTGAACCATCTGTGGTGTATCTAATTGTAGGAGCATTTCCACTATCATCAGTAGCAGTAATACTAACGCTAACATTAGTTCCAGCTAAATATTTACTACTAGAAGGAGCAAGAGTTATGGTTGGAGCAACATTTATTGCTATTTTAGTCCAAACAGCATAGTCCGTACCCGAAGCAGAAAGAATCCAACCTGTTCCTAAAGAAGGTGTCCATCCATAAGGCCCTATTTTAACCGCAACTACTGGCTCGGTATCCGATGCATTTTTTTTAATATATGCAGCATACAAGCCTGCTTCCGCCTTGTCAATTGTAACATTACTATAAGCATTAATACCTGTAGTTTTTCTTATTGCCATTAACAAGTTAATGGCTGTAGCATAACCAGACCCGTAACTTCTAGTAACTCCATCTTTAGAATAACTACCACCATAATAATGTGGGGCAAAAACACTTGGTATACCCGGATGGGTAAGAATATAAGCATAAGCTTTCGGAATATTAGTCCCCAAAAAAGATGAATCATGCACAAAAGTATCATGGTTATCTACGAAGGTTACCGCTTTTTCGCTGAATCCATATTGACCTGCTAAACCAGCCATGCTTCCTGACCAATTTAGTGATGCATAATTATTAGAAGCAATTTGTTTTCCATTAGTAACCATAACTCCAGAAAGAGTATAATATAAAGAAAAGTCAAAGGCGCCAGAGATTGTTGCTCCACCAGCATAAGTTCCATTAATCCAAGTTTTTAGAGCATTTACATCACTATCCCAAAATTCACCTACAGAGTAATATGGTTTACTATCATTGATATAGTTTCCAAAATATGATGCAGAAAAACCTTTAGCTACATCCCATCTCCATCCTTTGAAGCCTAATCCTTTTAACCTTGTTAAAAACTCTTTATACCCATTTTGTACTGTTAAGTTGGTATGATCCATATCCCTTGAACCTCCAAATTCCATTCCTGTATCTAGTGCACCAGAAGGTCTACAACCTACATAAGAAGCACTCGCTGCATCATCATTACTACAGATGGTTTCACAACCCCATGCTGGATTGGTAAAGTCTACCCACCCAGTAGTTCCACTTCTGTGATTAGCTACAACGTCTGCAATAGGATAAAGCCCTCTCGCATTCATATTAGTTAACATTTTTCTCAATTGTGCTTCAGATCCCCAAGTAGTTTGAGAAAAATTATACAATTCTGTAGGGAAATAACCCACTCCTCCAGTAGAAGCACTTGGTGGCGGTAGCCAAATCATATCAAATCCCATCGCTTTTAAATTACCTGCTCTAGAATTATAATATTGATAAAAACTACCCTCACTTGTTATTCTTGATTGTGAATACTCATCCCATCCAAAGGACTGAAGCATAATATCATCTATATAATCTTGCGATTTCACTGAGATTACAGATAATAATAGCACTACTAATAAGGTAAACCTATGTTTCATTTCGTTTGATTTTCAAAAGGTAAAGATATATAAAAGAAATCTTTTTTAGTGGCATTTTTTTATGACTTTTTTAATTTCTCTTGAGAATTATTAGACGTAGTATTCACTATTACAAGATACTTCATTGTGATATAATACATCACAACTCAATGTTTATTTTCTAAGAAGTTAAAGTAGGTTCTTCAACTATAGTCAAAGTAGAATTTTATGAAACCAATAAACTACAACCGCGAATATCAGAATGGTCAATTCTTCCTAGAACCTGAAAAGCATTTTTCCCATTCAGATTATAGCGAGCACCCTCAAAATCATTTACAATTTTGCCCAAATCTTGTGTCGCAATAAAACTGCAAGAATGTCTATTCGCTAAGTCTATAATATTAATGGCGCCAGTTCTCCCTGATTCCATATAAGAAAATGGATCTTCGGTATTTCTGATGAGAACTCGCATACAGTTCGGCGTTTCATATACATTTTCTCCTAAAGAATATGCCTGAGAAAGCAGTTCTGTCATAGAATATTCAGAGAAAATTTTATCTGTCCCGAAACCTTTTTGTAGAATTTTCAAAAGTTCATCTTTGGTCATTTCCTCTTTTCTGCCTTTCATTCCACCCGTTTCTATCACTGTGAGAAATTCAGAATGAATTGAAACAGATTCTTCACTTCGTTCAGAATGACAGTAGTCTAAGAAATCTAATAAGGCAAAAGAAACCCCAAAAAGAATAACGTTTTTATTTTCTTGACCTAATTTTTGTAAAAGTTCAAACAATTCTTGGTGATTATAGAGAAAATACCCGTTTTCTAGCTTTGCTGATTTTTTCATCAAAAAATCTACCATATAGATCAATGAAGAATGCGGATTTTCTGAATAATTAGGAAGAAGACCTAAGAAAATATAGTCTTCTGGCTTGCCAATAAACTGTTCAAAACTCTTATAAATACTTTCTTCGTAAAGGTTAAAATCTGCAATATAATGTTTTGAACGAGTCTGAATTTGCGTAGTTCCCGAACTTTGAAAATAATCTTCAGTTTTAAAATTCTTGTCTAAGACCAAATGATTTTTAAACATTTCAATTGGTAAAAAAGGAATATCTTTTATTTCTTTAATTTCCGAAGGATTTTTACCTAAAAAATCTACAAATTTTCGGTAAACTTCTACATTTTCGTACTGATAAAGAAATGTTTCCAAACATGCTGCTTGGAAATCTGCTTCAGATTTTATGTTGAAAATGTTTTTCAAAACTTACTCCTTATTTATATTCTAAAACTTTAAATTCTTCTCCATCAAAAACACCATACGTAAAATACGAAATCCAGTCACCTAGATTTACGTGTTTTGCTTCTTTTCCATCGACTTTCAAATCTAAAATCATAGGCAAATGACGATGACCATAAACGAAGTAATCTAAATTTTCAGACTTCAATTTTTCTTTAGAATAAATGATGAGAAATTCTTTGTCCTCGCCTAAAAACTTCATGTCTTCTACTCCACTAATCATCTTATTTTTGGTAGAAAAATAAATCGCAACTTTCATCGCAATATCAGGATGAAGCCACTTAAAAAACCATTGCGCAATAGGATTAGTAAAGAGTTTTTTCATTCTCTTGTAACCTTTATCACCTGGTCCAAGTCCATCACCATGAGCTAAAAGAAAGTTTTTCCCAGAAACTTCATAATATTGCTTTTCAAAAAAAACAGGAATCCCAATTTCTTCTTCCAGATAATCTTTCATCCACAAATCATGGTTACCCACGAAGAAATAAATGTCAATTCCACTGTCTTTCAATTCTGCTAATTTCCCTAAAATTCTTACATAACCCTTCGGAACTACATATTTCCATTCGTGCCAAAAATCAAACAAATCGCCCATTAAAAAAAGCACTTGTGCATCTTGTTTTATTTCGTCTAACCATGCTAAAAATTTAGCTTCTCTTGGCTTACTCAACTCAGGAGTTGGCGCACCAAAATGCTGATCAGAAGCAAAGTAGATTTTTTTATTAGGCTGTAATTCGATTTTCATTTTTTTATCTAAGATTAAAATCTTAGGGTAAAATATTTTTCGTCGCTCTGCGACTTCATTAATAATTCTATTTTTTGGCTCTTTTAACTTTTTTCTTGGCTCTTTAAGAATTCTCTTCCGCAAACCATTCTCCGTAAGAATTTTCGGTTTCGTGGAGTTTCAGATACGCCAATTGAACGTGAGAAGGCAATTTATTCTTAATTTTTTCGGCAATTTCGTAGAGCATATTTTCGCAAGTCGGTTGGTAATTGCACTCAATTACTTTATGTCCTTTTTGCGCCAAATCTTCTCCCAATTCTTTATGTGGCGTCAATGCATTCAATAAAACAGCATGATCCCAAACATCTACAATTTCCTCTTTTACAATTTTTTTGATATCTCCGAAATCCACCACCATTCCGTTTTTCACGTTATTGATGTCATTAATTGGAGTTCCTTTTACGGTCACAAAAAGTTTGTAAGAATGTCCGTGCATATTTTTGCATTTGCCGTCATAGTTATACAAAACATGCGCCGTCTCGAAGGTGAAAATTTTAGTAATGCGTATCATGGTGCAAAGATAATTAGAAATTTAATACCTTTTGTAACTTATAATACATGTCAAATTTCCTTACCTTTATGCATATAAAATTGACAACCATGAAACTTTTTTTTAAAACATTCTTCTTTCTCATATCAATTCATTGCTTTGGAAGCCCACAAATCCCTGATTACATCATTTATAAAAAAGACACGATTCCTACTTACAATTTGATTGTAGAAAACTATTTACAAAGTTTAAATCCAAATGAAGATAAGTTATTTGGTTTAAGTTTTAGAAACACAACAGAAGGATTGGGAACAAGCCTAAATTGTTGGAGAGGCTACCAAGCAATTTATGAAGTAGAAAATGACAGTTTATTTGTAAAGCATATTATTTCATGTTTTGAATTAAAAGATAATAAAAAAATAAACCTCGTCGCATCACAAGAGAGAATGAATAAAATTTTTGGTAAAAAAGTAAAAAACGGAAAAGTCTTTATTGATTGGTATTCTGGAATTATAAATTTTCCACTAAAAATTAAAAAAAATAAAATGTTAAGATGGGATGGTGTTTTCTATAGAATTTATGAAAATGAAAATATTCTGGTTTTTTCTGACGGACTTCTTAAAAAATACGACATTGTAAATAATTATGAAAAAGTTCCGAATGGAATATATAGAAAAGATAAAACTAAATTATCAGATATTATTTTCAAAAAACTAAAAAAAATAAAATGGAAAGGAGATTGCTCTGAAAAATTTTTAGTCACCATAAACGAAAAAGGGAAAATATCTAAAATTATAATGCAAGACTATAAAACAGATAAGGAAATTGATGAGGCTTTTGATAGAAATGAATACAACTATTGTATAAATACCATGCTTGAAGCATTGAAAAACTTACAATTTGACATTATAAAAAATAAAGGAATTCCAATTTCTGAAGATGTCTATTTAGAAATTTGGCTAGATTCAGATACTGGAAAACTTGAAAACTGGACAGATTAAAAATCATAGAAATTTAAATTTCCTTACCTTTACGCTAACAAATTTTAATGCTTTAGGAAATGAATAACGTTTTCAAGTTTTTGTTGCTTTTCTTAGCAGCAAATCTTTTCGCACAAAACAATCAAAGATTTTTTCAAAAAATTAAATTTAAAAATAACACCGCCGAAATTTCTGTCAATGATGGATTATATCAAGTGAAATTCTACACTCCAGAAATGGTAGAAACGGCATTTATTCCTAAAAACCAAACGATTACAGAAAATTCTCACGCTGTAATTCTTGCTCCACAATCTGTAAAATACAATTTCAGAGAAACCAGAGGTTTTGCATGGATTGAAACATCTGGAATTACCGTAAAAATTCAAAAAGTACCTTTTCAAATTTCATATTATAAAGATGATGAACTCTTGATTTCCGAAAAAAACGGTTACGGAACGTATGAAAATGGCGAAATCAATAATCATCCACAAAATTTTGAAACGTTGAATTTTAATATAACACCAGACGAAATTTTATTTGGAGCTGGTTCTAGAGCTCTTGGAATGAACAGACGAGGAAACAGATTAATGCTCTACAATCGTGCTCAATATGGTTTTGAAACTCACGCTCCATTGCTCAATTTCTCGATGCCCATCGTAGTTTCGAGTAAAAAATATTTACTGCATTTTGATAATTCACCAATTGGTTACCTAGATTTGGACAGCAAAAAAGACAATTCTCTCACTTACGAAACGGTTTCTGGAAGAAAAGTTTACCAAGTGATTTCAGGAAATTCTTGGGACGATTTGGTTAAAAATTATACGGATTTAACAGGAAAACAACCGATGCTTCCAAGATGGAGTTTAGGAAATTTTTCGAGCAGATTTGGATATCATACACAGCAACAAACTTTAGAAACGATTGAGAAATTCAGAGCCGAAAAAATTCCGGTTGATGCCATTATTTTAGATTTATATTGGTTCGGAAAATCTATTCAAGGAACGCTCGGAAATTTTGCTTGGGACAAAGATAATTTCCCAAAACCTCAACAAATGATTGACGATTTGCGAAAAAACAACGTAGAAACCATTCTCATCACCGAACCTTTCGTGGTGAATACTTCTTCGCGTTATCAAGAAGCTCTTGACAAAGAAATTTTGGCAAAAAACAATGAGGGAAAAGCATTTATGTACGATTTTTATTTCGGGCACACTGGTTTGATTGACATTTACAGCCAAAAAGGAAATTCTTGGTTCAAAAATATTTACAAAGACTTATTAAATCAAGGCGTTACAGGAATTTGGGGAGATTTAGGTGAGCCAGAAGTTCATCCTTCTACCATTCTTCACGGAAACGGTAAAAACGGCGACCAAGTTCACAATATTTACGGAATGGATTGGGCGAAATTGGTCAAAGAAAGTTTTGCAGAAACTTCACCAAATGCTCGTCCGTTTATTTTGATGAGAGCTGGTTATTCTGGTGCTCAAAGAAATGGCCTCGTTCCTTGGAGTGGCGACGTTTCTAGAAGTTGGGGCGGTTTGCAAAGTCAGCCTGATATTGCACTACAAATGGGACTTCAAGGAATAGCTTTTATGCACAGTGATTTGGGAGGTTTTGCAGGAAAAAATGAAGACGATGAATTGTATGCTCGTTGGTTGCAATACGGCGTTTTCAACCCAATTTACAGACCTCACGCTGATGAAAATGTACCAAGCGAACCAATTTACAGAAGCGAAAAAGCAAAAAATTTAGCCAAAAAAGCGATTGAATTGCGTTACGCTTTGCTTCCTTACAATTACAATTTAGTTTTCGAAAATCACAAAAACGGAACTCCGTTAATGAGACCTTTATTTTTTGAAGAACCAGAAAATCAAAAATTGTACACGTATAATACCGCTTATTTTTGGGGCAAAGATTTCTTAATTTCTCCGATTTTAAATAAAGGACAAAAAGAACAAAGCATTTATTTTCCTAAAAATTCTGATTGGGTAAATTTCTATACTGATGAAAAAATTTCTGGCGGAACTACTCAGACTTTTGCCACGGAAGAAGATAAAATCCCAACTTTTGTAAGAGCAGGAAGCATCATTCCGATAGCGAAACCGATGCAATCTACCAAAGAATATGATGGAAATTCTTTGATTTTGCATTATTATTTTGACGAAAAAGTAAAAGAAACCGAACTGAAATTGTATAATGACGATGGTTTACAAAACGAAGCCTACGAAATAGGACAATTTGAACTCATGGAATTCGAAGCCAAACCCAATGGAAAAAACATCACTTTTGAGTTAGAAAATGAAGTGGGCGCAAATTTTTCTGCAAAATCTAAAAGTATAGAACTCATTATTCACCATGTTTCTAAAAATCCAAATTATGTAAAAGCAGGTTGTAAAAAATTAGAATACACTTATGATTCTGAGAAGAAAACATTGAAAGTAAATTTAGTTTGGGATTCTGCTAAAGAAAGTAAAGTGAAAATAAAACTATAATTACAAAATCGCCTCGCAAAATTGCGAGGCGATTTTTTCAACAAATTAAAAACTATGGACTCTTAGTTTGTTAAGAGTGACAAATGGAAATGAATTATGAATAAATCATTTTTTATTTTCTAAAATTTAAGAATCCTTTTAAACTATATTCTTACTTTTTACTTGAGTCTTTTTACTTGGCTCTTGATTAATGGAATTGCTCCGCTTCCGTAGAACCAGCTAAAGCTGTAGTAGAAACATTTCCAGAAGTAACAGTGGTTTGAACTGCATCAAAATAACCTGTTCCCACGAAACTTTGGTGTTTCACTGCACGGAAACCTTTAGCCTGTAAAGCAAATTCTCTTTCCTGTAATTCGCTGTAACCAGCCATTCCTCTTTCTTTATAAGCCAACGCCAATTCGAACATCGCAGTATTCAATGCGTGGAAACCTGCCAAAGTGATAAATTGGAATTTGTATCCCATTTTCGCTAATTCTTCGCGGAATGTTTCCATTTCAGGAACCGTCAATTTCGCTGCCCAATTGAAAGAAGGTGAACAGTTGTAAGCCAACATTTTACCAGGGAATTTTGCTTGAATTCCTTCTGCAAATTTTCTCGCATATTCCAAATCAGGATTAGAAGTTTCCATCCAAATTAAATCAGCATAAGGCGCATAAGAAAGTCCTCTATCAATACCTTGTTCTACTCCACAATTCACTTGGAAGAAACCTTCAGAAGTCCTTGCACCAGTAACGAATTTTTTATCTCTATCATCAATATCAGAAGTCAATAAATCTGCTGCATCAGCATCTGTTCTTGCCACTAAAACAGTAGGAACTCCGCAAACATCTGCTGCTAATCTTGCTGCAATCAATTTATTAATCGCTTCTTGAGTAGGAACCAAAACCTTTCCACCAAGGTGACCGCATTTTTTTGCAGAAGACAATTGATCTTCGAAGTGAACACCAGCTGCACCAGCTTCTATCATTTGTTTCATCAGTTCAAAAGCATTTAGATTCCCCCCGAAACCAGCTTCTGCATCTGCAACGATTGGAACCAAATAATCTTTTTCACCACCTCCATTTACAGACTGAATTTGGTCTGCTCTCAAAAGTGCATTATTGATTTTTTTCACAACTGCTGGAACTGAATTCGCAGGATAAAGCGATTGGTCAGGATACATTTCTCCAGAAAGATTCGCATCTGCAGCAACTTGCCAACCAGAAAGATAAATAGCTTCTAAACCTGCGTCCACTTCTTGAACCGCTTGATTTCCCGTTAAAGCTCCTAATCCGGCTACAAAATCTTGATTATTTAGCTTTTCCCAAAGCAACTCTGACATTTGTGTAGCGATGGTATAATCTAGCTTGTATTTTCCTCTTAGTTTTAAAACTTCTTCAGCCGAATAAGGCCTTGTAATTCCGCTCCATCTTGGATTTTCTCTCCATTCTTTTTCGAGCGCTTGGATTTGTTCTTGTCTGTTCATGATATTTTGGGTTTGTTTGTTAAATTTTAGGGCTCTTAAATAAACGGATACGCTTTTAAGGTTAAAAAGTCCTCGAAATTTTCATCGAAAACCAACTCATTAAAGAGTTTTGTTGCCAAATCAAATTTTCCCTTTTCGTAACGATTTTCGCCTACATATTTTTTGATATTTTCGAGTTCTTCTTTCTCAAATTCCAGAACCATTTCTTGGGTCAATGTTCTTCCATCATTTAGTTTTGCTTTATTTTTCAGCCATTGCCAAATTTGAGTTCTAGAAATTTCCGCAGTTGCAGCATCTTCCATTAAATTATACAATGCAGCAGCTCCAGTTCCCATGAGCCAAGATTCTATATAAAGAATTCCTACGTTAATATTTTTTCTCACGCCTTTTTCGGTGATTTCCCCTTTTGGAACTTCTAATAAATCTGCCTCTGTAATATGATAATCTTCGTGTTTTTCAGAAATTTGATTTGGAGTAGGCATAAATTCATCAAAAATTTGCTTCGCAACAGGAACCAAACCAGGATGTGCTACCCAAGTTCCATCGTGCCCGTTTTTCACTTCACGTTCTTTGTCTGCTCTAACTTTTGCATATGCCAATTCGTTTTCTTCTTCATTATTTTTTACGGGAATTTGCGCTGCCATTCCTCCCATTGCATGAACTCCTCGTTTATGACAAACCTGAATCACTCGTTTTGAATAGGCACTCATAAAAGGAGAAGTCATGGTCACTTGATCTCTATCTGGAAATAAAAATTCCTTATGATTTCTAAATTTTTTGATGTAAGAGAAAATGTAATCCCATCTTCCACAATTGAGTCCAGAACTATGTTCTTTGAGTTCGTATAAAATTTCATCGAGCTGAAAAGAAGCAGTAATGGTTTCTATAAGAACTGTGGCCTTAATTGTGCCTTGTGAAATACCTAAATAATTTTGTGAGAAATTGAAGATCTCATTCCACCATTGTGCTTCTTTATAGTGCTCTAATTTTGGTAAATAAAAGTAGGGACCGCTTCCGTTTTCTAATAATTTCTTCGCATTTCTGAAAAAATAAATCCCGAAATCTATAAGAGAACCAGAAGCTTTTTCTCCGTTTATCATTATATTTTTTTCGTCTAAATGTAACCCACGAGGTCTTACCAAAAGTACCGCCAATTTTTCGCCCAATTGGTATGCTTTTCCTTCTTCGTTTAAAAAATCTATGGTTCTATTGATAGCATCAGAAAGATTAATCTGTCCTTCCATGCAATTTTCCCAAGTTGGCGAATTAGAATCCTCAAAATCTGCCATAAAAGTAGACGCTCCAGAATTTAAGGCATTGATAATCATTTTTCTATCAACCGGACCAGTTATTTCTACACGTCTGTCTTGTAAATCTTTTGGCAATCTGCTGCACACCCAATTTTCTTCTCTAATTCCTAAAGTTTCTTCTGGGAATTTAGGAAAAATGCCTTCATCTATTTTTTGTTGCACCATTTTCCTTGCAGACAATAATTCTAATCTGTTTTGATTAAAATTTTTATGCAAGTGAATTAAAAATTTCACCAGTTCTTCCGAAAAAATTTCGGGATAATGATGAGCGGATGTGATTTTAAAATTAGACTCCATAGTATATTTTGTTGTGGGTTTCAAAAAAATGTGGTTATTAGTTTTATTTGAAACGAAATGAATAGATTTTGAATTTGTTCTTTTGCAAATATAAAAAATATTTTCACTTACAGCGAACGTTCGCTAAATTTTTAATAAAAATTATTATGCGAAAAATCGCTTATAATTCTTATCTTTGAATTTTAAAGGGTTTTTACCTCTTATTTAGATTCAATAAAAATTTTATAATGAACAGCGAAAGTGATTTTATCAAAACCGTTTTTGGTTTAAAACTGAGACAACAGAGACAAAAAAGAAATTGGTCACTGCAAGATTTGGCAGACAAAACCAAACTTTCAAAATCTTATCTTAATGAAATAGAAAACGGAAAAAAATATCCTAAACATGATAAAATCATTCAGTTAGCTGATGTACTGAATTGCAAATTTGACGATTTAGTCTCTACCAAACTGGACAAAAACCTTGCTCCTTTTAGTGAAATTTTACAAAGCGATTTCTTCAAAGAAATTCCGCTAGAACTTTTTGGAATCAATAAAAATACACTCATTAATATCATCAGTGAAGCTCCTAAAAAAGTAACTGCATTTATCAACACTTTGATTGAAATTTCCCAAAATTACAATCTCGGAAAAGAGCGTTTTTACTTCGCTGTGGTCAGAAGTTTTCAAGAATTATACGACAATCATTTTCCAGATATTGAAGAAAAAGCCAAAAATTTCGCTGATGAAAATCAATTAAAGCTCGGAAAAAACATTGATATTAAACATTTAGAAAAAATTCTACTTGATGTTTTCGATTATGAAATAAAATCCGAAGATTTTGAGCAATATGGAACTTTAAATCATCTTCGTTCGCTTTACGTTCCTGAAAAAAAATTATTGATTCTCAATCGTTTACTTGATGAGAATCAAAAAACCTTCATTCTTGCTAAAGAAATTGGCTTTCAAGTTTTAGAACTCAATCCAAGACCAAATACTTATTCCTGGTTAGACTTCACCAGTTTCGAAGAATTATTGAGTAATTTCTACGCTTCATATTTTGCAGGTTGTATTCTGATACCAAAAGATGAATTGATCGAAAAAACAGAAGAATTCTTTGACGAACCAGACTTTGATTCTCAAAAATTCGATGAATTAATTGCCCATTTCACCAATTCTCCTGAGACTTTTTATTATCGCTTAACCAATTTACTTTCAGCCGAATTCGGGATAAAAGATTTATTTTATTTGTGTTTCGTCAAAAAGAAAAACACTGACAAGGTGCAAATTCTGAAAGAATTACACTTGAATCAACAACAAGCTCCTCACGGAAACGCTACCAACGAACATTACTGCAGACGCTGGGTTGCAATTAAAAATTTAAAAGAATTGCAAGAAAATGAAACCGCAACTTCTGCACAAATTTCTCATTACAAAGATTCTGGATTGAGCTATCTGGTAATTTCTACTTCGCACAGAAACCCATTTTCAGACGGAACCAACAGAAGTTACTGCTTGGGAATTTTACTGAATTCTAATTCCTTGAAAAAAATAAAATTTGCAAAAAACGACAGCATTAAATCTGAAGACGTAGGCGTTACTTGCGAAACATGCAGCATCTCTGACTGCGAAGTAAGAAAAGCACCACCAACCCGATTAGAAAAAGAACACTTCAACGAAAGCATGAAAAAAGCGATTGCTAAAATCAGAAAAGAAGTGCTCTAAATTTTAACATTTTTTGCGGATAACTTTAGACAAAATCTATTGAAATTTTATTTTGCGCGAACTATCTTTGACCTAAGAAGATTATGAATTTAGACAGAATAAAAGAAAAATTAGAAATCCTTGCAGACGCCGCTAAATACGACGTTTCCTGCTCTTCGAGTGGTGGAAATCGTAAAAACAAAGGCGGATTAGGCAATAGTCATACTGCGGGAATTTGTCACTCCTTTACAGAAGATGGCAGATGTATTTCTTTGCTCAAAATTCTCTTAACCAATCATTGCATTTACGACTGTTTATATTGCGTTTCCAGAAAATCAAACGACATAAAACGGGCTGCTTTCACGGTAGAAGAAGTGGTAGACCTCACGATGAATTTCTACCGCAGAAATTATATTGAGGGCTTATTTTTAAGTTCTGGAATTTTTAAAAATGCAGATTTCACTATGGAACGATTGGTGAGAATTGCCCAAAAATTGAGAGAAGAACATAACTTCAATGGCTACATTCACCTAAAAACCATTCCTGGAGCAAGTGATGAACTAATTAGAGAAGCGGGTTTATACGCAGACAGACTTTCCATCAATTTGGAAATTCCTACAGAATCTGGTTTAAAACTTCTCGCTCCCGAAAAATCTCATCAAGACATGATAAAACCGATGGGTTTTATTAAAAATGCTTTAACGGTTTATCAAGAAGAAAGAAAAATTTTTAGAAAAGTTCCCAAATTCGCTCCAGCTGGTCAATCTACCCAAATGATTGTGGGTGCAACCAACGAAACTGACCTGAAAATCATTCATGTAGCCAAACATTTTTATCAAAATTACAACATGAAACGGGTGTATTATTCTGGTTACGTTCCTGTTTTAGAAGATAAAAATTTACCTTCCATTCATGCTCAAGTTCCGATGCAAAGGGAAAACCGGCTGTATCAAGCAGATTGGCTGATGCGTTTTTATGGTTTTGATGCCAATGAAATTTTAGATAAAAATCATCCGTTTCTAGATTTAGAAGTAGACCCAAAATTAGCTTGGGCACTTAGAAACAGAGAAAAGTTCCCAGTAAATATCAATACTGCACCGAAAGAAATGCTACTAAGGATTCCTGGAGTGGGTGTAACTTCTGTAAATAAAATTCTGATGGCGAGAAAATTTCAGAAATTGAATTTAGAACACCTCAAAAAAATGGGCGTTGCAATCAACAGAGCCAAATACTTTATAGAATTTGAAAGTCAAAATATTTTCAGCCGATTAATTGATGAGCAAAATTTCAGACAAATCATTGTAAATGGCATGAAATCTAAATGGCAAAATCCGTTTTCGGAGCAGTTAAGTTTGTTTTAATTGATTTCGATTGAAATGACTACATTAATATATGATTCCACTTTTGAAGGATTAATGACCGCTGTATTTGAAGTTTTCGAGTACAAATATGATACTGTGGAAATTGTTGCTCAACAAAATTACAGTCAAGAAAATTTCTTCGCAGAAACACATGAGGTGATTACTGATTTTACCAAATCTGACCGAGTTCTGAAAAAATTGGAAGAAAACCTAGGAAAGCAAGGCATTTCTCAACTCATGATGGTTTATTTGTCGGAGAGAAAAGACTTGGAACGATTAATTTTGAGTGTAATTCGACACTCCATAAAACATCCAAAACAAAATATTTTACAAGATTTTGGGAATGAAGATATTTTAGAAATTTCTAAAATATGCAGAAGCGTGAGCAGAGAACGACACAGAATGCTGGCTTTTGTACGTTTTGAATTATTACAAGACGAAGTTTATTTTGCCAAAATAGAACCTGATTTTAATGTTTTACCACTTATCAGAAAACATTTTAAAGAAAGATACGCTGACCAAAAATGGATGATTTTCGATTTGAAAAGGCATTATGGAATTTTTTACGATTTAAAAGAAGTTCATTTTTTCACGACTGATTCTTCTCAAATGCAAAATTTCAGAAACTCTGAGCAGTTCCATCACGATGAAGAGAAAAAATACCAAAAACTTTGGCAACGTTACTTTGTAAAAACTGGAATTCCTGAACGAAAAAACATGAAACTTCATATTCAGTGGGTTCCGAAACGCTATTGGAAATATCTGACGGAGAAGTTTTAATTCTTAAAAAAAACAGAAACCGTCTTGCTCTAATAAAAAAAAATCATTTCTTAACTTACATCAATGCATCTAGGTTTAAGTACATCGTACATTTGCACCATAATAATTAACTAAAATACAAAATATTATGGCAACAAAATGGAACTTAGACACTACACACAGTGAAATCACTTTCAAAGTAAGACACATGATGATTTCTAACGTAAAAGGAGCGTTTAACACTTTTACTGCAGAAGTAGAAGCAGAAGATGATACTTTTAAGAATGCAAAAGTAAGCGCAACCATCCAAACAGATTCTATTGACACAAATAATGATGACAGAGACGCTCACTTAAAAAGCGCAGACTTTTTCAATGCTGAGCAAAACCCAACGATTACTTTTGAAAGTTCTTCTTTAGCAGATGATGTAACAGGACATTTGACCATCAATGGTGTAACTAAGCCTGTACAATTAGAAGTTGAATTTGGTGGAATCAACCAAGACCCTTGGGGAAACACTAAAGCTGGATTTACTTTTGAAGGAAAAATCAAAAGAAGTGATTTCGGTCTAAACTGGAATGCAGCCTTAGAAACCGGCGGTGTTTTAGTAAGCGATGATGTAAAAATCGCTGGAGAATTACAATTTGTAAAAGGATAAAAAACAAACGATGAAAGATGCAGAATGTTTTTTCAATATTCTGCATCATTTTTTTTAATCAAAATGAACATCAACGTATTAGAATACATTTCTGAACAATTGCCAAAAAGCGAGAAAATGCCAGTTCTATTTTTAGGACATGGCTCGCCAATGAATGCAATAGAAGAAAACCAATTTGTAAGAGGTTTTAGAGAAATTTCTAAGAAAATTCCTACTCCTAATGCTATTTTGTGTATTTCTGCGCATTGGTACACCAAAGGGACCTATGTAACTTCGGGAGAAATTCAGAAAACGATTCATGATTTTTATGGATTCCCGCAAGAACTTTTCGAGGTAGAATATCCCGCAAAAGGAAATCCTGAATTAGCCAAAGAAACCGCAGAACTTTTGGCACCAACTTCTGTAATAGAAACCGATAGTTGGGGACTGGATCATGGAGCGTGGAGTGTGATTAAACACTTATATCCTTCTGCGAACATTCCTGTGATTCAGATGAGTATAGATTACACTCAGCCTGCTCAATATCATTTTGATTTGGCTAAAAAATTACAAAAATTAAGAGAAAAAGGAATTCTGATTATCGGAAGCGGAAACGTAGTTCATAACCTAAGAATGATTGACTGGAAAAACATCAATACCATTGGTGCTGGTTGGGACTGGGCAATAGAAGCTAGAGCTAAAACGAATGAATGGATTCTTGATGGAAATTTTCAGAATTTAATTCATTTTGAAAAACAAGGTGCAGCTTTACAAAATGCAATTCCTACTCCTGATCATTATTTACCCCTAATTTACACACTTGGTTTGAAAGAAAAAAGCGACAACATATCACTTTTTAACGACGAACTCATCGGTGGAAGTCTAAGCATGACGAGTGTTTACATAGACTAAAACGACTTGAGTAAAATAAAAAAAACCGCCAAAGTTAAGTTTGGCGGTTTTTTATTTTAATAGCGATTTAAACCTCCACTTTAAATACTCTATTTTTAACCATTTCTGCAATGGTGAGAATGTCTTCGCCGATTAATCGGTCATCTTCTAGTTTTCTTACTTTTTGGCGGATGATTTCGTAGTTTTCTTCGATGATTTTAGAAGATTTCAGCGGTCTGCGGAATTCTAAACCTTGCGCCGCAAACATAAGTTCTATCGCTAAAATATTTTCTAAATTCCCTAAAACTTGATTGAATTTTCTACCCGAAATACTTCCCATAGAAACGTGGTCTTCTTGACCTAAACTCGTAGGAACAGAATCTGCCGAAGCTGGGAAACAAAGCGTTTTGTTCTCGGTAACCAATGCGGCTGTAGTATATTGCGGAATCATGAATCCTGAATTAAGACCAGAACTTTCGATGAGTAATTTTGGCAAACCATATTTCCCTTCGAGTAAAAGATAACTTCTTCTATCAGAAATATTTCCTAATTCTGCTGCAGCTAAAGTGGCATAATCAATGGGTAAGGCCATTAATTGACCATGAAAATTCCCTCCAGAAATCGCTTCTTCATCAGAAATTACGATAGGATTATCGGTTACAGAATTCAGTTCTGTTTCTGCCATTTGTTTTAGATGTTCATAAGCATTTCTACTCGCACCGTGAACTTGCGGAACGCAGCGCATAGAATATGGGTCTTGAACTCTTCCACAATTTTCGTGGTATTCTAAATTTTCAGAATTTTTAAGCAGTTTGGTCATTCTTTTTGCGACCAATTGACTGCCTTTATACGCTCTAATTTCGTGCAATTCTTTCTTAAAAGGACTTGCAGAACCTTGATACGCTTCTATCGAAAATGCAGCAGCTACATCTGCTAAATCTAATAAATATTTGAATTTATCTAATCCTAAAATTGCATGTGCCAGAATAAATTGAGTTCCATTGATTAATGCTAAACCTTCTTTAGCTTGTAATTTTAGAGGTTGTAATTGATGTTTTTCTAAAACTTGGGCAGTTTGTACTATATTTTCGCCTTCCCAAACTTTTCCTAAACCCAAAAGTGGTAAAACCAAATGAGAAAGCGGTGCTAAATCTCCACTTGCGCCAACTGATCCTTGCTCTGGAACTACAGGAATAATATCTTTTTCTAGCATAAGCATCAATCGTTCTACAACGTCTAAAGAAATCCCCGAATACCCTTTTGACAAGGCGTGAATTTTACACACCATCATGATTTTTGAGAGTTCTTTAGCAATCGGTTTTCCTACCCCTACTGAATGCGAAATGATAAGATTTTCTTGTAACTGTGCAGTTTCTTCTTCGGAAATTTTTACATCACAGAGCGGACCAAAACCGGTATTAATTCCATAAACGGTTTTATCTGATTTTACAATCTTTTGTACATTTTGGTAAGAATTCTGAATTTGGTTTTTTGACTGTTTATCCAAATTTGCTATTTGCTTACCATTAATGATATTGATAACATCTTGGTAAGTAAAGTGGTCTACTCCGTAAATTAACATTTTAAAATATTTTGCCTAAAATTACACAAATCATCGCAAAGAAAAAAGCGAGAAAAAATCTCGCTTTTTGTTTATTTTTTTACCAGCGTTACTAGCTGACCTTCGAGTTGTGTAATACCATCAAAAATCTGCTTAAATGCTGGGTAATATTCTCTCGGGAAGTTATCAGAATCTATTTTCACAGAGGTTTCTACGGTGATTTTATTTCCTTCTGTACTTACTACATAAGAATAAACAATTCCATCATCTTCCGTCTTAAATTTTTTAGACTTCGGTAGATTTTCAAACTTATAGTTATCCGGGATTGTAATTACCACTTTTTTTACCGTTTCGTAAGGAGAAACGAATTCTATAGGATATTTTCTTGATTCAGTTTGATTAAACTCATGATTTTGTCTGTATAAAAAAAGTAATGGGTTAAAAATTAATTTACCTCCTACACCATCTACAAAACCGTCTGAATTAAAATCAAAACTAGTTTGAAACTCATTATCATTTACTACTTCTGATTTGTAATTATTGAAAGTAAAAGTGTACTTATTTTTATATTTTTTCTCGTAATCTTGTTTATTGTCTAAATATTCGTCATAAGACAGAATAGCAAAAGTTTTAGTATCTCTGTCTTTGAACTTTCCTTCAAAAGTATTATCATTATTGAGTTTAGCTTCTACATCTAAATAGGTTTTACTCTCAATAAAATTATTAATCTGTAGAATTTCCGTTTTTTTCTCTTTTAAAAGAATTGCGTTATAATTGTAAGCTCTCGGAGGCAATAGATTGGGTAAAGAAAACTTAGAAGTCGCATCATATAAATAGTAACTTCCGTTATCTTCTAGACACGCTACTACATAATTAGGTGCACCAATAGTGGGAAAAGAGATGTTTAGAAACCCTCTATTCACAGTATTCATTATCATCGGGCTTACGTTAAGACCAGCTTCTCTCATCAGCATAATGAGATATAGATTAATCTCTGCACTATTCCCGATTTTAGTATCTAACAAACTCTTAATTCCATTTTCTGTAAATAGTCCTGTATTTCCGTTCCAAGTGTAGCTAGTTTGCACGAATTTTAAAATTTTATTGGCTTTTTCTTTGGGTAAGGTCATACTCAAAATATCTTGTGAAAGAACATTTCTCGCCAATGATTTTTTGCCTAATTGTACTCCAAAATCATCATATTCTTTTAATTTATCTCTAATATCATCCCAGCTGGTAGCATAAGATTTAAAGATATTATTAAAATTGGTAGAATTAAGCTCTGGTCTTACACTTGTGATGTAATTTCTTTCATTTTTTATGAAATTTTCTGCTTTAAACGGCTGCACATTTTCGAAGCCTAATCTTAGAGAGTAATAGTCTTCTCCGTACATAATTTCTACCTTATCTTGCTTATATTTTGGTATTAATCCTCCTTGAAAATTATAATTATATCCTAAATACCTCGGAAAATCAAAAATATATTCCTCATATATAACAGGTATATCAAACTCTAAATAAGTTTTATCTAACATCTGTAAAAAAGGAGAATTTACTTGATACTGATATTCTATAATAGAACCATCTTTCACATTGGGAAAAGTAAATTTCTGAAGGAATAAATTTTTCTGTTCTTTTGATTTAAATTTAGCATCTTTTTCAACTTTAGAAGTGATTACTTTATCATTTTCGATGTTATAAGTATATGCTTTAAGACCAGAAACGGTTTCTTTTTCTCCACTGTATTCATAAAGAGGAACTTCTACATCTAGATATTTAGAGGCTTTATCTTTATTATAGATTTTAATTCTCCCAAAAACTTTAGTTTCTAATTGACCATTAGAAATAACATGACTCACTGAACTATAAAGAATTTCTGCTGGAGCATCTTCTTTGATGGTAGATTTGACCTTAGAAAGGTCATTTTTATTAAATTCTGGATATTTCAAAAACTTGTGCTGAGAAAACACAAACATTGAAATAAAAAATAAAAAAATGGTTAAAAATTTAGTTTTCATGAATTAGATTTTAGTTAAAAGAATTTTTGTATTATCGTGATTATTGGTTTTTTTTCTGAATTCTATATATTCTTTGTATTTTTCTTTAGGATAAATGTTTTTCTGAATGGTGATTTTTCTTTGGGTGACTAATTTGCCATTTTCCAATGAAAAACTAATAGAATAGCTTCCAAATTCTGAATTGAGAGATACAGATTTTGGGATTTCAGCTAATTTATAACCTTCAGGAATCTCTAGTGAAAAATTGTAAGTATCTTGATAAGGAAAATATACTTCTAATGGCAGTTTTCTATCTTCGTGACCGGTAGTTTGCAATAGGTCTAGAAATGGCATTGCTCTTAAAATAACGTCATTCCCTATCTTTTTAGAATAATTTTTGGCTTGGAGCTTTAATTCATAATTTACCAATGCTTCATCTCTATTATTGGTAATATTATTAGCTTCTAGGTTTTCCAGATTGAGGTAATAAAATCTTTCTTTAATAGCTTCTTTTACCTCATCTTTATTTAAAGTGGTAAGTGGCAATTGAAAATCATATTGTGCCCCAGAATATCTAAATTTAGCATCTATGTGAATGCTATTATCTGGACTTAATTTCACATGAGCATTTAGAATTTCGCTACTCTCTTCTGGCTTGTAAGAAGGCGTATTGATTAATTTGATTTCATTTTCAGAAATTGCCATCACGTTTCTATTGAGAGAAGTGTAATTCAAGTGATTAAAAGCAATTTCCTGCGATGTATTTTCTAGCCAAATATTCCCTTTTTCTGTAGGAATCATCAGAATGGCGTGATTACCAAACATTTTAGGAAAATCTTCGGAAAATTTTATGGGTGAGCGATCATCTGTGATAATACAATAATAAGATTTAATTCCTGCAGCCTGTAAAAGCGTTCTCATGTAATTCGTCAAAGCTTTACAATCACCATAACCTTTTTTTCTAACATCTTCTACCAACATAGGTTTCCAACCACCTATTCCTATTGCTACCAAAACATATCTGGTTTTACTCTGCATGTATTGATAGAGTTTTTTTACTTTGTCATGGGTACTTCCTGTTAAATTAAGTGCTGCTACTTCTGCTTGCAGTGCTGGTGTAACTTCAGAAACAGGCTGAATGAGGCTTTGGTAATACCAGCTTCCAAATTCATTCCATTGGGTAAGATTTCCTTGTTTACCTTCTAATGAAAATTTATCCAAAGAAAACTCTGCTTTTGGTAAAAAATCTATTAAACTTGGTGAGCGTGGTTCATCTTCTACTGCAGGAACATTAGAAAAACTATAAAAATATTTTTGTCCATTTTCAGAAAACGTAATCTTTGCAAAATCTGCCTCATGAACTTTGGTTCTTAGTCTAATACCAGATTTATTATTAATGACTAAACTCGTTTTTTCTGTAGAAACATTATACCCTTCAATGGGGAAAAAATCTGGCAGAAACACTGTATTTCTTGTTTCTGTGGTGTACGAATACTGTAAAGAATATGGGTAGCTAACAGACATATATTTCAGAAAAAGAATTCTGTTATCATCATAAAATGAAAAACTTGGGCTATGACTTGCATCGGTAAAATCACTTTTAGAATATTTTTTGATTACCTTTCCATTTTCGTCTAAAACCGCCACTTTTATATTACTTACAGATACACTTTTATCGTAAGGAATACTGATACTCGAGAAATCTTCTCCAGATTTATTAAGAATAGTAATGGTTTTACTGAAGGTTTGCACCATATTATCTATGGCATTAATATCAATAGAGGTCTCATCATTTCTTACAACAGCATTGGCTTTATGAAGTAAATTTTCTGGAATCGCTGAAACAGCAAAATTTTGAGAAAAATGTAAAGAACTGAAAATAAACAAGAAAATAGATAAAAATTTGCTCATATAATGGTTTTATAGTTTTTCGCTAAATTTATAAAAAAAGTTTTATCAAGCAAAGCTTTCTTACCTTGATATAAATCACAAAAAAAGCGAAAAAAAATCTCGCTTGTAATATTAAAAATATGAAAGAAAATTAATTATTGAGGTGAATTTTGTGGTTTCATTCCGCCTTTTCTCATAGCTTTATTTCTCCATGCATCTCTCTGTTTTTGCATGTTATCTAATCTTTGTTTTTGCCATTTATCATACTGCTCTGGCGAAAGTATTTTTTTCATTTCTGCTTCGTTAGCATCTTTTTTGGCTTGCATTTCTTGAAGTCGTTGCTTTCTCATTTCTTCCATTTTTGCTCTATTCGCTTCTCTTTCTGCATTATTTTTTTCTTGCAAACTTTTTATTTGTTCTACTTGCTTTTTAGAAAGATTAAGTTCTGCAGTCATCTTTTCTAAATTAGCTTGTTGTCTTTCTTTCGCTTTTTGAACCATTTCTGCTTTTTTAGCTTCTCGTTGTTCAGGAGTAAGTTTCTGTCCGAACATAAACACAGCACCGAAAATAGCTGCACTTAAAATTATTTTTTTAGTCATTTTTTTTTAATTATTTGGTTAACTGTCTTTTTGATAGTAAAACAAAACAAAGGTTAAATTCCCAAAAGCTAAAATTTCGTTAAAATAGTTTAACCGTATTTTTCGATAAGGTTTTTAATGACGATTTCTGTCTCATCAGGAAAATCTACTTGAATAGGCTCTGCATTTCTGAGCCAATAATCTAATTTTTGGTCAAATTCTTTTTCATTCCAAATCACAGTTACTCCCATTCTTTCGGCAGCCAAAGCATTGCACTGCTGTTCGTACTGATGAAACATGGGAACACACAAAAGCTTTTTTCCCAAAAATAAAGCTTCAGCAGGTCCTTCGAAGCCTCCCCCGGTTAATAGACCTTCGGATTTTGCTAAAGATTGATTAAATTTTTCATTATTCACCTTGTAAACCTCCACATTATCATGTATGTAATCAGTTCGTGTATGTTTAGAAAAAACTTGAAATTTTTGGTCTGGATGTTTTGATAATTTTTTCAAAATAAACTTATCTGAATACGCAGGTAGATAAACTGTGTAATGTCCTAAATATTCTGGGTTTAAATTTCTGATTTCCGAACGGATTACTGGAGTTCTAATAAAATTATCATATCGCTGAAAATGAAAACCCACTTTATAAGTAGCTGGCGCATAATTTTTGAGAATAATTGCACCCAGATGAATTCCAGAAATAATAGGTGTTTTAGGAGAAAGAAATGCAGACTGATGACTTAGCGCAACCGATTTTTTACCTCTTAGTTTACAAGCCCAAGCGGTAACGGGTTCAAAATCATTAATCACCAAATCATAATCTTTCACAGGGAGATTTCTAATATCTTTTATTAATTGTGAAAAATCTGCTTTTCGGAAACTGCTTTTGTAATTTATTCCACCGTTTGTTCCGAAATCAAACCCGAAACCTTTGAATTGATATTTTATTTCTTTATCTAAATTCACATCTGCTTGTGTTCCGCTGATGAGAATATCTAGTTCACCATATTTTTTGAGGATGGGAATTATTTCTCTAGCCCTAGAAACATGTCCATTCCCCGTTCCTTGAATCGAATACAAAATTTTCATAACCACTAAGTTAGAAGAAATAATTACTCAAAATTCAAGTTTAAATAAATTTAACATTAGAATAAAAAAAGCGGAGATAATTCCCGCTTTTTCTGTGAATGTAAAAAATTAATTTGATATGAAGAGTTACCTCCATTTATGTTATATCAAATCTCGTGCCTAAACAATTGTTTAGCTTTTTTTTGTAAAAAAATGAGGAACAAGTGAATTGTTCCCCATTTTAAAAATCAAAGTATTTAGTATGTAAAGTATGATGTTTCTATCTAAATCCTCCACCTCTGTTTCCGTTTCCTCTTCCATTTCCATTTCCATTCCCAGTAGAACGACTTTCTGAAGCTTTATTTTCTTGACCTCTGAAACCACCACTTCTTACGGCGTCATTTCCTCTGTTTTGGTTTTCATTTCTTTGAGGTGAAGCACTTCTGAAGCCATCATTTCTAGATGGTTGTTGATTTTGGTTTCCGTAATTTCTGTCATTATCATTTCTAGAATCTGAACTCCTAAAACCACCGTTATCTCTAGGTCTTTCTGCAGATGAACCTGATCTAAAACCTGAATTTTCTCGAGATTTTTCGAAGTTTCTATTGTCATTATACGATCTATCATTATTTCTGAAACCACCTGTTCTGTAAGCATCATTTTTAAAAGTTCTTACATCTAAATTTCTATATCTAGGCGTAACATAAACTGTTGGTCTATAATGTTTTACTCTATAATTTTGATAATAAACGATTGGATTATAATTGCGATAATATCTTTGATAATACACTACGTAAATTCTAGGACCTAGAATTCTTTCTAATGCAATAAATCTGTCATAGTACCATCTGTTAGGATTATATCTGTAATATCTGTGCCAGTTTCCGTAACTAGAGAAACGTGAGTTTAAAATTCTTATTTCTCTGATTTGATAAGGAGAAAGCCTGAATTCTACAAAAAATCTATCCCAATTGATGCTAATAATCGTGTTCCTATAATCATTATAATATCCTCTATATAAATCATTGGTATAATAATCATTAGGATATTCATAATAATATTCGTCTGGATAATTGTAATCATCATAATAATATTCTTGGCCATAATTGTTGCCATAATCATCATTAGGATAATATTGTGCGTATGAAATTCCTGTAACTGATAAAGCAGAGACGAGGAATAATTTTGTGAATATGGATTTCATCTTCTTAATTATTAAAGGTTCTATTAAGCATTATTAAAAATACGTGCCAAACTTTTTATTTTTTGATAACGATTGAAGCATATTTTTTCGAAAATGTAGAATTCAAGCCATATTTAATAACTAAAAATTTGATGTAGAAAAATAAAAAAAGTTAAAATCTAAACTCGATTTTAACTTTTTTATTGTGTAACTAAGTAATTTTAATCTCAATTATTGTCTGTTTGATTCACTAACAAACTGTGCAATTTTATCATTAAAATGTTCTTTTTGTAATAAATCTTCTAGTGCGATATGCATTCTGTATCTCCAATAATGAGGGAAAACCGCTGGATTATTGATTCTCTCGTCATCAGCATAAGGATTTACAATTTCATAATCTGTAGCAAAATACTCTTGAATTGGGAAAATCGCTAACATCGCTTGAGAATGTAAATGCTGTTTCATAATAATCTCTGCCAATTCTGGAAAAAGTTCCGAAGGTGCAGTTCCGTATTGATTAAGCTGATTATTATAGTAATTCTGTGTAAGTTCTCTGTTTTCTTTCCACCATTGTCTTAGTGTAGAACTGTCGTGAGAAGAAGCCGTAACTACGTTCATATAACCTGCATTTTGAGGGTTATAATATGGAACATCTTCTTTTGGCGAACGCTGAACTTTTAATGCTGTAATTCCTAAAGCATCCATCACACCAGGAACACAATCTGGAACCAAACCTAAATCTTCACCACAAATTAACATATCTGTTGCTGAAAGCAGCATTGGTAATTTTTCCATGGCTTTTTCATGCCAAAGTCCATCTTGTCTTCTGAAGAAATAATCGATATATACTTCATGCAACGCATTCTTTTCCCAATCAGAAAGATGTTGATATGAAGATGTTTTTTGAATATTAAATCTTGGGTGATAAACAATGTCTTCACCATTATTTTCGGTTAAGAATAACACATTCGCAGCAAGTGAAATCATTTTTTCTTCCATCCAATCTCTTGGATGAGTTTTAAAATAATCTACTAATTTTCTTTGCGAATCATATTCTGATTTAAAATGATACACTCCATTTTCTTGATACAAGAAATGTTCTGCAATCACCTCTTTTTCGTATCCGAAATTATCCCAAAGAATTTGGTCATTGATAAAAGGTCTGCAATATCTATCATAATTAAATGGAATATGTCTTGCCGAAAATTCTAGCAAAGTCACAGGAACCGCAGGATAAAAATACCCTAAAATTCCTTGTGTAGCAGACATTGGCATTCTCCAAATTCTGAAAAATCCTAGAATATGGTCTATTCTCATTGCATCAAAATAGCGCGCAATTACGTTAAAGCGTTTTTTCCACCAATCGTAATTGTTTTCTTTCATCACTTCCCAGTTATAAGTTGGGAATTCCCAGTTTTGACCTAAATCAGAGAATTCATCAGGTGGTGCTCCTGCTTGAAAATCCATTCCGAAAAGTTCTGGCTCTGTCCACGCATCGGCAGAAAATCTGTAAATACCGATTGGCAAATCTCCTTTCAGAGAAATTCCTAAACAGTGAGTATAATCTACAGCATCTTTTAACTGTAAATGCAACTGGTATTGCACCCAAGAATGAAGCATTACGCTTTCAAATTCGGCATGTTTTGCATCAAAAAACTGAGAAATTTTTCCTGCAACATATTTTTTATGCGTTTTCCAATTGTTAAAATTAGGCGTATTATTTTTGTCTCTTAAAACACAAAAGGCTGCATAAGGTTTCAGCCAATCTGCATTTTCTTTCAAGAATTTCAAGAAATCTTTGTCTTTAAGAATTTCAGATTTATTTTCTTCAAAAACAGCTTTGATGAATTTCCATTTCCCTGAAATCATTTGTTCATAATCCACAAATTTCTCAGCATTTAATTCATCTTTTCTGTGCTTATATTCTACTTTTAAATTTTCTGGAATTGAATACTGCAGATTTTCTAAACTCAAATACTGTGGATGCAATGCATACACCGAAATCGCCGCATAAGGATAAGAATCCGTCCAACTGTAATTAGCGGTAGTATCATTAATCGGCAAAATCTGAATGATAGAAAGATGGGTTTTATGTGCCCAATCTGCTAATTTTTTAATATCGGTAAATTCCCCAACTCCAAAACCGCTTTCGCTTCTTAAACTGAAAACAGGAATAGCAACTCCAGCTGCTTTGTAGAGCTGTTCGGCATTAAATCTGAAATAATGATCTGCATGAATTTGTAAAACTTCTGCATCTTGATTTGGGAAAGCTAATCTATTTTCGCCGTATTCTACTGCAATGATTTCACCTTTTTTCTCATCGAAAATTCCATATTTATACTGTACAAATTCTTTTTGTTTTTTTAAATCTACCGCCAATTCCCAAACGCCAACAGAAGTTTGAGCCATTTTTGGAGCGTCAGCATAACTCCAATTCCCTAAAGCTTCATTATTTCCTAAAATCACGATTTTCCAATCAGGCGAATACAGCGGAGCTTCTATTCTGAAATGATGCGTATGTTTTTTAAGAATTGTAACTTTCTCTGCTTTGAAATCTCCTAATTTATTTTGAAGAATCTTATTATTGAGATAGTTTTCGGGGAAATTTTTATTGTTCCAGACATCATAAATATTATACTCTTGGAAATTATTCACAAAATTCAATCTGTGATGGCAAATCTCCTCGTTAATGATTTGATTATTAGCATCTAGAACCAAATATTTGTATTCTATAGATTTAGAGAAAAAATCGATTTCGCCCTTCCAATTTCTATTATCAGAGAAATGAAGGTCATGTGTTTTCACATTTTTCCCTTCAGAAACTTGAATGGCTAACCTCTGCCCAAACTCAGTTCCATAATTAATAGTGAAATATAATTTCATTTTTTTCGTTTTTCAACTCACGAATTTACAAAAATATATATGCTCTAGAAAAAATTAATTATATGATTTTTAATTTGTTTCTGATTATTTATGTCTTTAAATAAAGGGATTTAATGTCTCCTGATGACATAATAATATCTAGTAAAGTATATAAAAAATCAAGTATTTTAAAAAATTTTATTCTGCTGTAAATTTGTCATTTTTAGTAAAAAGTATTCTAATTTTATAAACAGGAGTTTCTTTTCAAGAAAACAAAAACCCTTTCTGCATTTAGAATACAAAAAGGGTATATTATAAAAAATTGATTTTTTTAATTTAAAACGTAAGAAGTTCCTTCTCTTCCGTCTTTCAGTTCTATGCCTTGTTCTAATAACTTATCACGAATTTGGTCAGAAAGTTCAAAATTTTTGGCTTTTCTGGCTTGATTTCTTAGTTCTATAAGCACTTGTAATGTTTGGTCTAATTTCGAATTGTTATTTTCTTCAATATTTTGTAAACCTAGAACATCAAATACAAAAGCATTCATCAAGGTTTTTAATTCTTCTAAATCTTCTGCAGTAATGTTTTCTTTGCCATCTTTCAGTTTAAAAATAAAACTTACCGCTTCAAAAAGATGAGAAATTAAAATTGGCGAATTGAAATCATCATTCAAAGCATCATAGCATTTCTGTTTCCATTCTTTCAAATCAAAACTGGATTGTTCTTTATTTTTAGAATTTGATTCTTGATTCATCAAAATTTTCACTGCTTCCATTAAACGTTGGAAACCTTTTTCTGAAGCCAACATCGCTTCGTTTGAAATATCAAGAACGCTTCTGTAATGTGCTTGTAAAAAATTAAAACGAACTACGCTTGGATGAAACGGTTTTTCAAAAAAATCATTTTCACCAGAAATCAATTGCTGCGGAAGAATGTAGTTTCCTGTAGATTTACTCATTCTTTGTCCGTTCATGGTCAGCATATTCGCATGCATCCAATATTTCACTGGCGAAACACCGTTGCAACCTTTTCCTTGTGCAATTTCGCATTCGTGGTGCGGAAATTTAAGATCTATTCCACCTCCGTGAATATCAAATTGTTCACCTAAATACTTGGTAGACATCGCGGTACATTCAAGATGCCAACCTGGGAAACCTTCTCCCCAAGGTGAAATCCATTTCATAATATGTTCTGGACTGGCTTTTTTCCAAAGGGCAAAATCCTGTGGATTTTTCTTTTCGTTTTGTCCGTCTAAATCGCGGGTATTGGCAAAAAGTTCGTCTATATTTCTCTTTGAAAGTTCACCATAATTTCCACCTTTTTCGTTGTAAGCACGAACATCAAAATAAACAGAACCGTTGCTTTCATAAGCCAAACCTTTTTCGATTAAATCTTTGGTCAATTCTATTTGTTCGATGATGTGACCAGTTGCAGTTGGCTCAATCGTTGGAGGCAAAAGATTAAATTTTTCTAAAACTTTATGAAAATCTACGGTGTATTTCTGTACAATTTCCATAGGTTCTAGTTTTTCTAGACGAGACTGCTTCACGAAACGGTCGTTATTTACATCTCCATCGTCTGTTAAATGCCCTGCATCTGTAATATTTCTTACATAACGAACATCATAACCCAAATGTTTCAAACTTCTATAAATAAAGTCGAAATTCATAAAAGTTCTCACATTTCCTAAGTGCACATTGCTGTAAACGGTAGGTCCACAAACGTACATTCCTACTTTGTTACCGTTAATAGGTGTGAAAATTTCTTTTTCCGCAGAAAGCGAATTGTATATTTTAAGTTGCATTATTTTATAATTAAGATTTAAAAATTAAAGAATTAAGATTTTATTTTATAAAAATCAGCAACAACAAATAATTGTAGTTGTAAAAATCTGGTGTGATATTTTTTTAAATCTGGTCATAATTAATTATTTGAAGTTTAGATCAAAATAAATTTTCCAATTGAAATTAATCAAACTTCGCATGACTTCCTACGTAATGTAAGAATTCTTGTCTTGTAATAGGATTGGTTCTGAATATTCCGCTTAATTCTGCGGTAATCGTAGAACTTGCAGTGTCTTTTATTCCTCTGCAATTTACGCAAAGGTGTTTAGCATCTATAATACAAGCTACATCTTTCGTTCCGAGTGCTTCTTTCAGCGCATCTACAATCTGCATCGTTAATCTTTCCTGCACTTGCGGACGTTTTGCGTAATAATCTACAATTCTATTGATTTTAGAAAGCCCAATTACGTCTCCGTTTGAAATATAAGCAACGTGCGCTTTGCCAATAATGGGTAAAAAATGATGCTCACAGAAAGAATACACGGTAATATCTTTCTCTACCAGCATTTGTCTATACTTATATTTATTACTGAAAGTAGAAATTCCTGGTTTGTTTTCTGGCAAAAGTCCACCAAAGATTTCGTTTACATACATCTTAGCAACACGTTTTGGTGAATCTTTAAGGGAATCATCGGTCATATCAAGACCCAAAGTGTGCATAATCTCTGCAAACTTTTCTTCTATAATTTTTATTTTTTCTTCTGGAGTCTTTACGAAAGCATCCTCACGAAGCGGAGTATGGTCTTTGCCTGTAAAAACATCATCATCGTTTTCAAAAAAGTTACTCATAGTCTGAAATAATGTCACAAAATTAAGAATTAATCTCTAAATCGTATTACTAAAATATTATTAGACTGATTTACAATAATTTAAAATCAAAATATATGAAAAAAATTTGTATTGGCACAGAATTTTATATATTTGCACTTGAATTAACAAAAATTTTTAAAACAAATTGCTATGTCAGACATTACATCAAGAGTAAAAGCTATCATCGCAGATAAGCTAGACGTGGAAGAAACAGAAGTAACTCCTGAAGCAAGCTTCACTAATGATTTAGGTGCAGATTCTTTAGATACTGTAGAATTAATTATGGAATTTGAAAAAGAATTCAACATTCAGATTCCTGATGATCAGGCAGAAAAAATCACTACTGTAGGTCACGCAATCGCTTATATTGAAGAAGTTATCAAACAATAATTTTTATTACAAAAATTAACAAAACTATGGAATTGAAGAGAGTTGTAGTAACAGGATTTGGTGCAATTACACCAATTGGTAATAATGCTCAAGAGTATTGGGAAAACCTTGTAAAAGGTGTAAGTGGCGCTGCTCCTATCACTCTCTTCGATTCCACTAACTTCAAAACAAAATTTGCTTGTGAGGTTAAAAACTTCAATCCTTTAGATAATTTCGAGAAAAAGGAAGCAAAAAAAATGGACCGAAACACTCAACTCGGTGTGGTGGCAGCTCGCGAAGCTGTATCACATTCTAGAATTATCGAAGATCAAGTAGATAAAAACAGAGTGGGTGTAATCTGGGGCTCAGGAATTGGAGGTTTAGAAACTTTCGAAACCGAAGTTCTAGGCTGGGCAAAATCTGAAGGAATACCTAGATTTAATCCTTTCTTCATACCAAAAATGATTGCGGATATTACTCCGGGTCATGTTTCTATGGAATACGGTTTTCATGGACCTAATTACACTACAGTTTCTGCATGTGCATCTTCTACAAATGCATTGATAGATGCTAAAATGCTTCTCCAATTAGGAAAAGCAGATGTAATAGTATGTGGAGGTTCAGAAGCTGCTGTTACCGCATCTGGAATGGGAGGATTTAATTCTATGATGGCTCTTTCTACAAGAAATGATGATTATAAAACTGCTTCTAGACCATTTGACAAAGACAGAGATGGATTTGTACTAGGAGAAGGTGCAGGTTGTATCATCCTTGAAGAGTATGAACATGCTAAAAAACGTGGCGCTACCATTTATGCAGAACTTGCAGGTGGTGGTTTAAGTGCAGATGCATATCATATGACTGCACCTCATCCAGAAGGATTAGGCGCTTATCTGGTTATGAAAAATTGTTTAGAAGACGCTGGTGTAACTCCAGATGAAGTAGACCATATCAATATGCATGGTACCTCTACTCCATTAGGAGACATTGCCGAATCTAATGCAATTGTTAAACTTTTAGGCGAACATGCATATGATATTCAAATAAACTCTACTAAATCTATGACTGGCCACCTTCTAGGTGCAGCTGGTGTAATAGAAGCTATAGCAGCGTTAGGAACTATTTTACATGGTATTGTTCCTCCTACCATTAACCATTTTACTGATGACGAAAACATAGACAGCAGATTAGATTTTACATTTAATCATGCCGTAAAAAAAGATGTAAAAATAGCCATGAGTAACACCTTTGGTTTCGGAGGTCACAATGCTTGCGTTCTATTCAAGAAATTATAATGGGCTTAAAAAATTCATTACAAAAATTTCTACTTAAAAGACCTTTCAAAAAAAAGACTGAAAAAGAAAAGCTACTTTCTGCCAGAGTTAGTAAAATAATTGGGCAGAATGTGAAAAATCTTGATTATTATCATGAAGCTTTTTCTCTGAAAATTACTAATAAAACGTCTGGAACTAAAAACTACGAAAGATTAGAATTTTTAGGAGATGCAGTCTTAGGAAGCATTATATCCTGCTACCTTTATAAAAATTACCCCGATGCCAATGAAGGATTTCTTACCCAAATGAAATCAAAAATTGTCAATCGAAAAAACCTTAACTCTCTAGGCGAAAAACTGAAGCTTACAGATTTTATTCAAAATGGTGGCAATGGTAATTTAGGTGAAAACATTTCGGGGAATCTTTTCGAAGCCTTTATTGGTGCACTTTATTTAGACACCAATTATGAAACTTGCGAAAAAATTGTTTTAGAAAAATTGTTTACAGATAAACATATCGAAAAACTAGAAAACAAAATCGTAAGCTACAAAGGATTATTGCTAGAATGGAGCCAAAAGAAAAAGGTGACTATAAAGTATGAAATCACCGAAGAAACTTTGCCCAATAAGAACCTTCTATTTAAGAGTTGTATCTACTTAAATAATGTAAAAATCTCTTCTGCCACAGAAACTTCTAAGAAAAAAGCAGAAGAAAAAGCAGCACAAAGAGCGTTTTATTCCTTAAATAAAAAAGAAAACATTGTTGAAAAACAAAAAAATATTTCTTGACCTAGAAGATGACGAACCAATGGACATTGGTTTAGTAAGATTGGCTAAAAAATTACCCGATCACGAAATATTTTTCGAAATTAATAAAATAAATTCCTTTCAATTCGTAAGAACAGACGACTTAAAAATTAAACAGTTTTGTTTTACAAAATTCGAAGGATATCACAAAGAAACTAAAAATTGCTATTCTATAGTATCTAACAAATCAGCACCATTACGAAAAAAAACAGACAACGAACTCTTTGCCCAGACTGAAGAAATAAAATTTCTGATGCCTAAAAATAAAGATGTAGACTACATTATTTATGCAAAGGATAGTTTTAAAGATTTTTCACTAATTTTGCTGCCAGAAAACATCATGTTTCAAATACAAGATTTTTCTTTACAACCCAATAGCGAACTATACAAGCTAATAAATTATTATGAATAAGAGAGCGAAAAAAACCAAAGTAATCGCAACATTAGGACCTGCTTCTTCTACGAAAGAAATCATGCTAGAACTGGTAAAAGCTGGAGCCGATGTTTTTAGAATAAATTTTTCTCATGCCGATTACGAACTGGTTAAGAGAAATGTAGACATTATTAGAGAAATCAATCAAGAATACGGTTATAACATCTCTATTTTAGGAGATTTACAAGGTCCTAAATTAAGAGTAGGCGTGGTAAAAGAAGGTTCTTTCCTTAATTCAGGAGACGTACTTACCTTTACCAATGAACCTTGCGAAGGAGATTCTACCAAAGTATTCATGACTTATGAAAAATTCCCGCAAGATGTAAAAGTTGGAGAAAGAATTCTTATTGACGACGGAAAATTAGTTTTCGAAGTCATCGAAACCAACCAAAAAGATACGGTAAAAGCAAAAACGATTCAAGGTGGACCATTAAGCTCTAAAAAAGGAGTGAATTTGCCAAACACTAATGTTTCTCTTCCTGCTTTGACAGAAAAAGACATCGAAGATGCTAAATTCATGATTGAAAATGAATTCGACTGGATTGCGCTTTCGTTTGTTCGTCATGCTCAAGACATCATCGATTTAAAGAAATTAATTCAGGCGCATTCTGATTTCAAAATTCCAATTATTGCAAAAATTGAAAAACCAGAAGGGGTAAAAAATATTGACGAAATTCTTCTAGAATGTGACGGATTAATGGTTGCACGTGGAGATTTAGGAGTAGAAGTTCCTATGGAAGAAGTTCCTGTCATTCAGAAAAAATTAGTAGACAAAGCCAGATATTACTCTAAACCAGTAATTATCGCTACACAAATGATGGAAACCATGATTAGTAGCCTTACTCCAACTAGAGCCGAAGTAAATGACGTGGCAAATAATGTATTAGACGGTGCTGATGCGGTGATGCTTTCTGGCGAAACTTCTGTAGGAAAATATCCGGTAGATGTAGTTAAAAACATCACGAAGATTATTAAGAATATAGAATCTACTAATCTTTACGAAAAGAAAAATGATATTATAGAAAAAATAACTTGTGTAGACGACCGTTTCGTAACAGATATGGTTTGTCTAAATGCAGTTAAAATTGCAGAAACCACTGGTGCAGCAGCTATTATTACGCTTACTCACTCTGGTTATACTGCTTTCCAAATTTCTGCACACAGACCTACTTCTAGAATTATCGTTTTCAGTTCAAACAGAAGAGTTCTTACCATGCTTAACCTTTTATGGGGAGTAAGAGCGTTCTACTATGATATGAACAAATCTACAGACGAAACGGTAATCCAAGTAAACATGTTGACACACCATTACGGCTATGTAGAAAAAGGAGATTTCGTAGTAAATCTTAATGCAATGCCAGTTTATGAAGGTGGAAAAACCAATACACTCAGATTAACAACTATATAAAATGAAAGCTCCAAATTTTGGAGCTTTTTTTTATTTACACTTCTAAAACTTACCGATAATGGTTTTGGGAGCGGTAAATTCTTTAAGTGCATAAAGAGACAATTCTACTCCATATCCAGAATTTTTTCTTCCACCAAAAGGTAATCTTACGTCGGAACGAAAAATTTGATTAACTGCCACACTTCCGCTTTCTAAATTATCAGCAAAGAACAAAGCTCTTTCTCTATTTGAGGTGAAAACAGCGTTTCCTAATCCAAACATTGTATTATTGGCAATTTGCAGAGCTTCTTCATCACTTTTCACTTTAAAAACCATTGCCAATGGACCAAATAATTCTTCCTGAGCAATGGGATTTTCGGGATTCATTTCTAAAATCCCAGGTTTAAAAGCCATATTTCCTGTAGATTCTAACTCTAAAATAGCTTTAGCTCCGTTTTTAAGGGCTGTTTGATATTGTTTATCTAAATCTGTAGCTAAATCTTCTCTCGCCATCCATCCTAGTTTTGTTTCTTCATTCATAGGATTTTCTGGTTGGTATTTTTTATACTCTTCGATAAAATTTTCTACAAAATCTTGATATATTTTTTCGTGAATAATAAATCTTTTCCCTGCCACACAAGTCTGTCCGTTATTCTGTAATCTTGCTGAAGCACCATATTTAGCTGCTTTTTGTACATCTGCGTCATCACAAACTATAAAAGCATCACTTCCACCTAATTCCATCACACATTTTTTTAAATTTTTCCCTGCGGTTTCGGCAATTTTTCTTCCTGCAGCTTCGCTACCTGTGAGAGAAACTCCTCTGATAATAGGATGAGCAATCATTTCTTCTACTTGCGCATGAGAAACCTTTAAAAAAGTAAAAATGCCTTTTGGGAAACCTGCTTTTTCAAAAATTTCTTGCATGGTTTCACCAGATTTCTCACAAATAGAAGCGTGTTTCAACACAATTACATTTCCCGCTAAAATAGTAGGAACTGCAAATCTAATCGCTTGCCAAAAAGGAAAATTCCATGGCATAACTCCCAAAATAACACCCAAAGGTTCGTGATGGATTTCGGAAATTTGAAATTCTGTTTCTACTTGTTCTGTTTTCAGTACATTTTCTGCGGCAGCATAATAATCACATAACGCCGCACATTTTTCTATTTCTGAAATGGATTGCGAAATAGGTTTATTCATTTCTTGGGTAATGATTGTCGCAAACTCTTGTTTTCTATTATTCAGAATTTCAGATAGTTGAGTAAAATATTTTTGTCTTTCTTCAAACGGAATTTTTCTCCATCTTTGGAAAGCGTCTTGAGAATTTTGTAAGGTATTTTGAAGGAACTGTTCCATAATTTTTGATTAAAAAAAGTGTACAAAGATACTGTACTAAAGCCTAAACGTGGTTTTGCCAAAGATAAAAATTTTAAATGCTTATCATTTAAAAAAGTGAAAATAAAACCGAAACTAATTTCAAGCCCTGATTGCAGTGGAAATCCTTTTATGTTGGCTGAGCTTGTTGAAGCCATAAAAAAGATTGTAATGAAAAGCAGGACTGAAAGTGAAAGAAAACAGAAAATGTATTGCTTCTAAATCATAAACCACTCATTTACCAAACTGGCAGCCAATCTGGCGGTTCTTTCGGCAATGTCAAAATCTGGATTTACCTCAGCAACATCTAGCGCGACCAATTTTTCTGACTTCAAAATATGTCTGTAAAAATGTAGAAAAGTAGCATCTGCAAAAATACCGTTGTACGCAGCAGCCGAAACTCCAGGCGCAATAGAAGCGTTGAAAACATCCATACAAATGGTGAGGTACAATTGGTCTACCGAGGAAATGAGTTCGTCTATTTGCTGATAGATTTTGGGAAGATTTTCGAAGAAAATTTCGTCAGCCAAAATATATTTCATCCCGAATTGATGGGCTGTATCAAACAACTTCAAGGTATTAGAATTTTTCTGAATTCCTATGTGCAATGAATGGATTTCTCCTTCTTGGGCAATTTGCCAAAAACCCGTTCCTGAGCTTGCTCCTACTCCATTTTCGGGTTCTCTGTTATCAAAATGTGCATCTAGATTTATGATTCCTATTTTCTGATGAGGAAATGCTTTTTTAATGCCAGAATAATGCGCAAAAGTCACTTCGTGACCGCCACCTAAAACAATAGATTTTGCTTTTTTAACTAAAACTTGAGAAACTTTTTCAGCAAGATTTTCTTGAGTTTTTTCTAAATTTTGGTCTTCACAAGTTATATTTCCAAAATCCAATAATTTAAAATCTGGAGAAACTACAGGAAAATTGCTCATGTTTTTTCGGATGATGTCTGGAGCTTTGGCAGCGCCAATTCTTCCTTTATTTCTTCTAACGCCTTCATCTACCGCAAAACCATGCAAAACGAAATTATTAGGTGAAATATTTTCATAGTTCTCCGATACTTTTACTAGTTGAAATATTCTGTGATGAAGCGGAGAATCTCCGTCGTTTCTGCCTTGCCAATTTACCATTATTCTTGTTGAATCCAATTAAATTTATTTTTATTAAAATATATAACTCCCCCTCCACTACTTTCTAATTGATGAATAAAAACTGCATTATTAGGTAAAGTTACTTTTGGCAGTTTATCAATGATGCTATCTTCAGTGATGATTTCTCCTTCATCATTTACATTATTCCAAAAAACCTCTCCTTTTTTACTCCAATCCAATTTAGGTCATCAAATCCTTGTTCTAAAACATCTTTTCCTGCACCTAAAACTTCTTTTTTACCATTGGCAAAATGAAACTTCAAACCAAATCTTCCATTCTTAATGTTTTTAACGATAATAACACTGTCTCTTTTGCCATCGCCATCAAAATCTGAAACTAAAAAATTTGGTTTATGTTTTTTTGAATAAATAAAGTCTGATTTTTCTTTTGTGGATGTTTTAAGCGAATCAACTATAGCTTTTTTTGAAATTTCTGTATCAATATGAACAGCAGATTCCTCTTTCCTTGAACAAGAAAAAATAAGTATAGAAATTAATAAATATTTTATATTTTTTCATTTTCAAATTCTCAAAATTACCTCATCCCTAAATTAAATTTTCTCTCCATCAATATAAACTTCACTTGCCAACAAACTTCCTTGGTTATACAAAATATTTTGGAAATTATCGGTTTCAAAAACTACGAAATCAGCTTTCATTCCCTTTTTCAGAATTCCTCTATCAGTTAAATTTAATGCTTTAGCAGCACGGAAGGTAATTCCTGCCAAAACCTCGGCAGTGCTTAACTTCTGAAAAGTGGCTAAAATGGACGCTTGGGCAATGAGATTTCCCATCGGTGCAGAACCTGGATTCCAATCACTTGCAATAGCGAGAATTCCGTTGTGATCTAAAATTTTTCTAGCAGGCGTAAAAGGTTCTCCCAAACCTAAACTTGCACCCGGAAGTGCCACTGCAACGGTTTCTGAATTGGCTAAATATTCTATATCTTCGTCTATCGTAGCTTCTAAATGGTCAGCTGAAACTGCACCAACCTCAACTGCAATTCTGGAACTTCCTGCAGTGAATTGGTCTGCGTGAACCGTAATTTCAAAACCTAATGTTTTTGCTTTTTCTAAAAATTTTCGGCTTTCTTCTGGTTGGAATGCAGATTTCTCAATGAAAATATCTACTCTTTTCGCTAAATTTTCTTCTTTTACTTTTGGTAAAATTTCATCTACAATATATTGTAAGTATTCTTCATTATTCCCTTCAAAATCTCTTGGTTTTAAATGGGCAGAAAGACAAGTTGAGACTAAAGTTGCTTTGGTTTTAGTTTGTGCTTGTTGAATCACACGAAGCATTTTCAGTTCGCTTTCCACATTCAATCCGTAGCCAGATTTAATTTCGATGGTGGTAATTCCCAATGAGATTAATCGATTTATTCTTTCTAAAAGCGTTTCTAAAAGTTCTTTTTCGGAAGCATTTCTGGTATGCTGAACCGAACTCCAAATTCCACCTCCTTTTTCTGCAATTTCTAAGTAAGTTTTTCCTGCATTACGCATCGCAAAATCATTAGCTCTATTTCCTCCAAAACAAATATGAGTGTGACAATCTACAAAAGCAGGAAGGCAGATTTTATCCTTTTCTATTGTCTCAACCTCTATATTGGCGTAGTTTGATTTTAAACTTTCAAAATCATCAATTGCTTCAATTTTATGGTCAGAATTAATTAAAATTCCACCATTTTTGATTATTTCTAATTCTTCATCAGAGATTTTCCCTCTTAATGGAAGATGATTAAGGGTAAGAATTTGCTTGAAAGGACCGATTAGTTTCATAGTTGTAAATTTAAAAAATTTAACCACAGAGAGACAAAGTTTTTCCACGATAACCTGTAATTTGATTAAAAAGCAATAAATTTGAAGATATAATTTTCACTGATGCCAGATTTTTTACACGCAGATAAAGAAAATTTCTCTGATGAGGAATTAATGCAGGAAGAACAGATTCGTCCACAAAGTTTTAAGGATTTTGCGGGACAAAGAAAAACGTTGGATAATTTAGAGGTTTTCGTGGCGGCTGCTAAAAATAGAGGTGGCGCTTTAGACCACGTACTTTTACACGGGCCTCCAGGTTTGGGAAAAACTACTTTGGCACATATTATTGCCAATGAACTGGGCGTAAATTGTAAAATTACTTCGGGGCCAGTTTTAGATAAACCCGGAAGTTTGGCTGGACTTTTAACGAATTTAGAAGAAAACGATGTGCTTTTCATTGATGAAATTCATCGACTTTCACCCGTTGTGGAAGAATATTTGTATTCTGCGATGGAAGATTATAAAATCGACATTATGCTGGAAACAGGTCCCAATGCTCGTTCTGTACAAATTGGGTTGAATCCTTTCACTTTAGTTGGTGCTACTACTCGTTCTGGAATGCTTACCAAACCGATGTTAGCAAGATTCGGGATTCAATCTCGATTAGAATATTACACGGTAGAACTTTTAGGAATGATTATCGAGAGAAGTGCAAGAGTTTTAGGCGTTCCTATTTATGAAGATGCTGCATTGGAAATTGCGAGAAGAAGCAGAGGAACACCAAGAATTGCCAATGCACTTTTGCGCAGAGTTCGAGATTTTGCAGAAATTAAAGGAAACGGCGAAATTGAAATAGAGATTACCAAGTTTGCACTTAATTCTCTGAATGTAGATGAATATGGGTTGGATGATATGGACAATAAAATAATGCGTGTAATGATAGAAAACTTCAAAGGAAAACCAGTTGGTATCTCTGCTTTGGCAACTTCTATTGGCGAAAATCCTGAAACTTTGGAAGAAGTTTACGAACCGTTTTTGATTCAGGAAGGATTTATCATCAGAACTCCAAGAGGAAGAGAAGTTACAGAAAAAGCTTATAAACATTTAGGGATTATGAGGCCGAAAAATCCAGGAGAACTTTTTTAGGTTAAGGCAAAGAATTATGTTAAGAAAATGAAAAATATAAACTATCAGAAAATTAATTAAATTAGCACAAAATCACACTTTATATGAAACTCTATCCAATACAATGCGGAAATTTTAAATTAGACGGCGGTGCTATGTTTGGTGTCGTCCCGAAATCTCTTTGGGAACGTACTAATCCTGCAGATTCTAAAAATTTAATCGAACTAGGGACTCGTTCTCTTTTGGTGGAAGATGGCAAAAAACTCATCTTAATAGACTGTGGATTAGGAAATAAGCAAGATGAGAAATTTTTCGGGCATTATTCGCTTTATGGTGATGAATCTCTCGACAAAAATTTAAAAAAATTCGGGTTTGTAAGAGAAGACATTACAGATGTTTTCTTGACACACCTTCACTTTGACCATTGTGGTGGCGCCATTGAGTGGAATGATGAAAAAACAGGTTACAGACCAGCATTTAAAAACGCACAGTTTTGGACCAACGAAAATCATTGGCAATGGGCAACTGAACCCAATCCAAGAGAAAAAGCAAGTTTCTTGAAAGAAAACATTTTGCCGATGCAAGAAAGCGGGCAATTGCAATTTTTGCCTACTCCAAAAACGGGAAATTATGGTTTTGCACCAGATTTGAAAATGGATGTGATCTTTGTAGACGGTCACACCGAAAAACAAATGCTTCCTGTGATACAATATCAAGAAAAAACAATTGTTTTTGCAGCAGATTTAATTCCAACAGCTGGACACATTCCGCAAGTTTACGTGATGGGATATGACACGAGGCCGCTTCTTACCATGGAAGAAAAAGGAAAATTTCTGAAGCAATGTGTAGAGAATGAATATTTACTGTTCTTCGAGCATGATGCTCATCATGAATTGGCAAGTCTGAAAATGACTGAAAAAGGCGTGAAGCTAGATGAAACTTTCAGTTTTAACGAAGTTTTTGGGTATTAATTTGACGGAAGATGGAAGATGGAATTTTAAAAACCACAAAAAAAATCATAGGAATTACGGGCGGAATAGGAAGTGGAAAATCTACGGTTTCTAAATTTATAGAAGAGTTGGGATTTCCTGTATATGATTCTGATTTTTGGGCGAAAGAACTGGTGAATATTGACGAAAATCTAAAGTCTAGAATTATAGAGCTTCTTGGTGAAGAATCGTATGATGAACACGGAAAATACAACCGGAAATTTGTTGCAGAAAAGGTTTTTGACCATCAAGAATTACTTTTAAAACTGAATCAAATCATTCATCCTGCAGTGAAAATTCATTTTGAGAATTGGGTAAATGCTCAAAACGCTGAATTTGTTTTCAAAGAAACAGCATTGCTTTTTGAATTAAAATTAAATGAAAGTTGCTATCAATCTATTTTAGTTACTGCTGATGAAAACATCAGAATAAAAAGAGTGATGGATAGAGATAGCAGAACGTACCGTGAAGTAAAAGAAATCATCGGAAAACAAATGCCTGAAGCCGAAAAAGTAAAATTAGCTGATTTTGTGATCCAAAACAATACTGATTTAAAGACTTTAAAAGACTTTACTCATCAAGCAATGAATGAACTAAAAAGAATGGATTTGTAAATTCTATTCTTATAAAAATAAAAACCCTTGAGATTACTCAAGGGTTTTCTTTTTATGAAGTCAAAAATTATTTTTTGATGAATTTTAATTTAGAAGTTGCTCCTTTTTCAGAAACTTCTATGAAATAAACTCCTTTTACAAGAGCTGCAACATCTACTTTATTATTGGTCACTTTTCCTTTTGAAATGAACTGACCCGAAATGTTATAAATCGTAAAGTTTGCATTATTAGATACTTTAGTAACGTTTAAAACATCATTTGTAGGATTAGGGAAAATTTCTGTTATTAATTTATTTGTTTCTTTGATTCCTAAAATATTTCCTAAAACAAAGGCATATGAAGCCTCAGAAGAACTAAATGTACTATTGGTCATAATTGTACCCGTACTCGTTGTTAATTTATAATAACCACTTCCGTAATTGCAACATATTCCATCCCCTGCACTATCATATATTTTGAAATAATAGCAAGTATTATTTGCTAAATTAAACGTATAATTTTTTACTGCTGGTGTAGTTGGATTGCTATTTTGATAGGTTTCACTTGTATATAAAGAATTTCCTAAGCCATCTATTAATTTCCAAGAAGTTTCTGAGCCAAAAATATCTAATTGTAATTCTAATAAAACTTGTGTAGCTGTAAAGCTTTGAGTAGCTGCATAAACAAGAGTGTTAGTATTATTAGAAACCCTATTATCAGTTGAAGAATTAACTGAATTAATAGTAACAGAAATATTATTACTGGTGCTTGTACCATTTAAACTAATTGGAATAAATGTTTCTGAATTTGTAGCTAAACTACCTGACCAGCTCTGATTATAAACAACTCCAGCATCATTCACAGAAATTATTGCGGAAGTAAGTGTATTGTTTCCTCTATTTATTAATCTAATTTGAGCCTTCTTAGGGAAAGAACAATCGGTATTATAAATTAATTGAACCTCTACTTCTGCATCATTACTAACCAAAGCTACAGGAGTAAGTGCATCGGAAGTTAATAGTTCTTTTCTTCTTGGCGAGTTAGCTAAAACTGCATTAAACCTATCTACTTGATTAATTGTAAAAATATTCATACAAGCATCATTGGTATAATCCATATAGTTTTCAAACATCTCGTCTGCCGTAGGAGGTGTACAAGTATTCGCCTTAGGATGCGTAAAACAGCCATAATTTTCAGTCTTATGAGTTGGAGTATCTGCTACATAATCTGTACCGCAATCTGAATCTCCCCAAATGTGACGTAGCCCTAGCCAATGTCCAACTTCGTGAGTGGCTGTTCTACCATAGCCATAGGTAGTATTTAAATTAAAACTTCCATCATTATAGTCTAAATTCCCAAAAAACTTATATCCAATGATAACTCCATCAGTATTTGCAGTAAAAGGAGGGTAATTCAATCCGCTTAATGTACTTGCTTCAGGAAACTGAGCATAACCCAAGTAACCATTTAAATCTCCGCCAAAATTTACTACCCATAAGTTTAGATATTTTGTAGGATCCCAAATAGTATTAGGTTTTAATTCATTTTCAATGGAAAATTCATCCCAAGAATCTTTATTAAAAGAAATTCTATCAATACCATTTGTAGGATTCCCATTAGGATCTCTTACAGCTAAAGCAAATTCAATATTAGCATCAGCGCCAACTGGATTAGTGTTATATCCTTTAGTTCCTATTTTTTTCCTGTAATCATTGTTTAGGGTGGTTATCTGAGAAATAACTTGAGCATCACTGATATTAGTTCCTGTCCCTACCGCTTCCCCTTTATTGATTACGTGTACTACTACAGGGATTGTTCTTATTGCAGAAAGTCTGTAATTGATAAGTTTTTGCTTAGATATTTTATTTGAAATCCAATCTTCAAAAACATTTGTACTGACTCTTTTATTATTATTTTTCTGAAGATTATTTTCGTATTCTGTAGAATAACATCTTATGTATCCTTCTGGAGACCTATTAAGTATTTTATTCGATTTTTTTATTTGAGATGTAATATTAATGGTACAAAAAACCAATAATATCAAAAATAAAAACTTTTTCATCTACATCTTATTTTATATTACACATTCATTTTACAAAACTCAAAGTTATACACATTTCATCAATAATTTATAAAAATTAACATTATTATCTAATAAAATATAATATTATCATTAAAAACTCTTAAAACTGATACGCTAAATTCCAGCTAAAGCCAACATTAAATTTTGTAGAACTTTTCCCAAATCCTGGCACAATCATAGGAGTCATTCCTTCTTGTTTGGTAGAATATATTATAAATCTTGGTTGCGCATTTACATCTACATATAAATTTGATTTGAACAACTGAACTCTAGCTCCAGCAAAACCTTCTAACCAATAGGCAGACTGATTCACTGATGGAAAGGCAAGATATTGGTCGCTGCCGCCAAAACCACGAACTGGGACTTTTTTGTATTCTTGATTGTAAAAACTTGCCGCCATTTTCGCTCCTGCATAAAAACCATTATTAGGATTTTCGGTATCCATAGAAAGCATATAATATCCTCCTAATTTTCCGAAAATTCCATTTGCACTAGCATCATAACCGTTTTTCTGATAAATGTTTTTTTCAAAACCTACATCTAAAATCGCATGAAGATTTTTCTTAATCTCAGAAGAAACATATCCTTGAAATAATTTTCGATCACTAAAAGTAGATAATGCACCATTTAGTACATCTACTCCTACTGTAAAATTGGGTTTATATTGATATTTGGTTTTTGCTGAATCTTTCTCTTGAGAAAAACCCAAACAAAAACTAAAAAACAAGATAAAGGTGAGCTTTGTTTTCATTGATAATTTGATTTTGATTGAGTTCTACTTTAGTGACTGGATTTACAGTTTCTAGAGTCCCAGAAAGGTTTTGATAAAGTCTTTTGAAGCCACAAGCTGGCGAAACATACTCAGAAGTGGTATTATAATTCAGTTTTATTTTAGAAACACTACCTTTTTTAGTGGTTCTTACATACAGTTCTGTAAAACCTGCGTCATCTACCCGAATAGGAACCAACGCAGAATCTACTTTAGCAGCTTTAATCACCGTTAAAACATTATTATTACCGTAGTCTACATCTAAATAAAGTGAATCTAATGTCTTCACTTTGTTATCTGTGCTTTTAAATTTAATTTTTAGTCTAGGTGTAGCTTCTCCACTTACGCAAACATCGTCATCGTTTTCGCAGGAAGTTAGCATAAACCCCAATATTAAAAAGGGAAAGATTAATTTTTTCATTTTTTAACGAGGAAATAATATTCTGAAAACGTTCTACTATTTGGTAGATTGTTCTCAGATATTTAACTTACTATTTTGATTTTTCTTATTTTAAATTTTCAGAAAAATCTCTTTTATAAAACAAAGTTCACCATTTTCTGGAAATGATGAACTTTATTTTTCAATTATTTTACTTCTAAAGCTTTATCTATCCTGTAAACCAAATCTTCTAAATGATATTTGGTCACTGGGTCTTGTACATTTTGTACATTTTTAGAAGCTTCTGTTTTTATTTCTCTTAAAACCCCTCTGGTTAATGATTTCACATCAGAATTATCAGAAACGGTTTCAGCATTTCTACCCGTGCTTGGTTTACTTGCCTGAGTTCTAGCAATTAAAGTTTCCACAAAATTTTTCTGTAAATTTCTTCTGTAAATATCAATTTTAGAAGAAGATTTCAACTCAGCAAATACACTGTTTTTAATATCTTGAAGATAATCATACACTGCATAAGCATTAGCATCTAAAGATTCTCCTTCGTATAATTTATTCAAAACGCCTTCGCTTAAAACTCTATTGAGCACTGTTTTTTGAAGATTTTCTACCACTTCTACTGGCGATTTATCTATTTTAGTTAAAACAGAAGTTTTTAACAACCAATTTGGAGTCGTAAATACATTTTCTGATAAAAATTTCAAAGCTTCTTTTTGCTCTGATTTAGAAACCAATTCATAAATAGCTCCTTTTTGTTCTACCATTTTCGGCGTTTCTTTTACTCCACCAATGTATTTAGAAACGTGACCTAAATATCTAGCAAACTGTCCTGAAACTTGAGTAAATCTATTATTAAGACTGTTATAATCTTCATTTGGTTTTGTACTCCACGCTTCTATGTTTTCCATGATTCTCTGAAGGTTTTTCACTCCATATTTTCCAGCAAGCATAGGATTATCTCCTACTTGTTCGCTTTGTGAACGCGGGTCATAAGGATTGGTTTCTGTACCGAACCAAAGTCTAGGATTTTGTAATTTTTCGATTACCCATTTATTAAGATATGCTTTTTCTTTTTCTGGAGAATTATAGTTGTAAAATCTTCTATACCCCCATTCTATTGCCCAATCATCATAGTCACCAATTCTTGGCATTAATCCAGCTTCACCTACATTATCTTCTGGTTGTGCTACGTAGTTAAATCTCGCATAATCCATAATTGAAGGAGTATGACCATTGGCTTTTAACCAAGCTTTATTTCTAAGATTTTCTACAGGAACAGTAGAACTAGACCCGAAATTATGTCTCAAACCAAGTGTATGTCCCACTTCGTGTGAAGAAACAAATCTGATTAATTGCCCCATTAATTCATCATCAAAATCTACTTTTCTAGCTCTAGGATCATTCGGTGAAGCTTGTACGAAATACCAATCGTTCAAAAGTTTCATTACATTATGATACCAATTGATGTGACTTTCTAAAATTTCACCAGTTCTAGGATCCGCAATTGAAGGACCAGAAGCATTAGGAACATCTGAAGGTTTATAAACGATAGCCGAGAATCTTGCATCTTCTAAACTCCATTCTGGATCTTCTTTAGCATTAGGAACTTTTGCATAAATCGCGTTTTTGAAACCTGCTTTTTCAAAAGCTTTTTGCCAATCATTTACCCCTTGAATTAAATAGGGAATCCATTTTTTTGGAGTTAATGGGTCTATGTAAAAAACAATTGGTTTCTCTGGCTCTACCAATTCTCCTCTTTTATATTTTTCTAAATCTTTTGCTTTTGGTTCAAGTCTCCATCTTTTTACCAAAGAAACTCTTTCTACGCCTTGAGGATTTTCATCAAAATCTGTATAACCTACTGTAAAATAACCTACTCTAGGATCGAAATATCTAGCCTGCATTTTATTTTCTGGCAAAAGAATAATAGAAGAATTCACTTCTACAGTATAATTTCCGCTCACTTCAGGTTTTGGAGCACCTGGAATTGGCGAAGCTTCTCCTGCGCTTCTGTTATAGGTTTTAGTAGTGTTAATTTCAATATTGGTAGGGAAAGATTTCACGAAATTGACAAAAGATTTATCTTTTTGAAAAGCGCCTACTCTAAATCCTTTCTTGAATCGAGTGTCAAAAGAAACTACATCATTATCTGCATTGATAAAATCTGTAATATCTATCACGGTAGAGTTTTTTTCTTTACCGAAAGCTTTAATATCAAAAGCTTGTTCTATAGCATTTACGTTATTCCTCATCACCGTTTTATACATAGAAGAGGTAGAATCTTTAGCATAATCTACATAAGAAATAGAACGTAAAAAAACCTTATCATTTGGGCCTTTCTCGAAACTGATAACGTTTTGACTGATTTGATCTCCCGCATAACCTACTGTTCCCATTCTCATTTCAGCACCAGCTTTGGTCAGTCTTGTGACTACCAAAAATTCTTTTTTCAGCGCTTTATCTGGAATTTCGAAATAGTATTTGTCTTCTACCTTGTGAACGGTAATAATTCCTTCATCGCTTACCGCTTTGCTGGTAATTACTTTTTCAAAAGGTTGAATTTTTTCTGGTTTTTTGTCTTTTGGTTTTGCAGTGTTTACGGTGTCTTTTTTAGCTTTTACGTCTACTTTTACACTGTCTTTCTGTTGAGAAAATGCGCTCGCTGACATCATTAATGACAATGCGCAAAACAAATTCAGTACATTTTTCATTCGATATTTTAATTTTTTATTTGGTTAAAATACCTCAACTATAAGATAAAAAAATTGAGGATTCTGTTTCGAACCCCCAATTTAGTTATTTTTTTATTAATAGCGCTATATTTTCTACGTGATGTGTCTGCGGAAACATATCTACTGGTAAAATTTTAACCACATCATAATGTTCTTTCATCAGTGCTAAATCTCTGGCTTGAGTAGCAGAATTACAACTTACGTATACAATTTTAGGCGGTGCTAATTTCAGAATTTGCTCTACCACTTTTTGGTGCATTCCGTCTCTAGGTGGATCGGTAACCAAAACATCTGCTTTTGGGTGATTGGCTAAAAACTCTTCGGTGAAAACGTCTTTCATGTCACCACAATAAAACTCACAGTTATCCAAACCATTGAGTTTAGCATGTTCTTTTGCAGCATCAATCGCTTCTTGCACTGATTCTATCCCGATTACGTATTTTGCTTTTTTGGCAATATACTGTGCAATGGTTCCAGTTCCTGTGTACAAATCGTACACTACATCATTTTCAGAAATTTCTGCAAATTCTAGTGTTTTTCTGTAAAGATTCAGCGCTTGTTTATAATTGGTTTGGAAGAAAGATTTCGGTCCGATTTTAAATTTCAGTCCATCCATTTCTTCATAAATAAAACCTTCACCAAAATATGTTTGTACGTCTAAATCATAAATAGAATCATTCTGTTTCGGATTGATTGCATAAACCAAAGTTTTAATCTGAGGGAATTTTTCTAAAATATATTCAAATAATTGCTCTCTGTTTTCTTTTTCTTCTCTGTAGAATTGAAATAGTACCATCCATTCTCCTTGCGAGTTCTGGCGAAGCATTAATGTTCTCAAAAACCCTTCTTGATTTCTTACATCAAAGAAATCTAGACCTTTTGCGATGGCATAATTTCTAACTGCTAATCTTAAATCATTAGATGGCGCTTCTTGAAGGAAGCATTCTTGCAAATCTAAAATTTTGCTCCACATTCCTGGAATATGAAATCCTAAAGCATCTTTATTCCCGAAATTTTCTTCGGAACTAATCTCGTATTGAGTAAGCCAACGAGCGTTTGAAAAAGAAAATTCCATTTTATTTCTGTAGAAATATTCTTGCTCTGAGCCGAGAATAGGCAAAGTTTCAAAATTTTCGATTCCTCCTATTCGTTTGATATTGTTATAAACTTCTTCTTGCTTGAAATCTAGTTGTTTTTGGTAAGAAAGGTTCTGCCATTTGCAACCACCGCAAACTCCAAAATGAATACATTTGGGCTCAACTCTGTAAGGTGATTTTTCTAAAATCTCTATGGCTTCTGCTTCGAAATATTTAGATTTAGACTTTTTCACTCTTGCGTTTACTACATCACCTGGAACCGCACCAGAAACCAAAACAGTTTTTCCTTCCTCAGTTTTTCCTACGGCTACACCTTTTGCACCAGCAGTAATTAATTTAATATTTTCTAAAATAATGTTTTTCTTTTTCTTACTCATAACGTTGCAAAATTAATGTTTTAAAACTAATTTTCAGAGTGATTGTTGATTTGATGTCTACTGAAAAAATAAAAAGCGGACTAAAGTCCGCTTTTTGATATGATGTTTTATCTTTTTTAGTGACCGTGACCATCATTAGCAGAATGCTGTTCTGTAGCTGAAGGCGCTGTCATTAAATCTGGTGCTTGAGGAACAGCAGTTGGAGCCTGTAGGCCTGAAGCTTTGTTTAATGCATCTACTAAGGCTGGATCTGCTATGTTTAGGTAAGTTTTACCTGCAATTTTTCCATCTTTATCGATGATGATGAAACTTGGCATTTTAAACCCATATATTGCAAATTTCTGAGCAATTTCAGATTTCATACCACCCGTTGCATAATAATTATTTCCTTGAACTCCTGTAAACATCGCTTTAGAAGTTTTCACGAATTGGTGTTGTGTATCATCTAAATTGATGAATGCAAAATTCATTTTTGAACCATAAAACTTCACCATTTCCTTTAGAACAGGAAGCGTACTTTCTGAAATATAAGGATTCCATGAAGCGTAGAATACTAATGCTGTAGGTTTTCCTTTAAGGTCTGCTAAAGTTGTTTTTTTACCGTCTTGTTTTACTACATTTAAACTAGAAACATCTGTTCCTTGCTCAATTCCGTAAATTGCTTCTTCTAAATTTTTTAACTCTGATTTAATTGCAGAATTTTTGATTTTAGTATCCAAAAATTTGAAAACTTCTTGTAATTTAGGATTTGCTGGCTCTCTCAAATCATATTGAGCCGCTACAGCAGCAATAAGATATTCTTTGGTTTTATCTGAAAGATCTTTTTGAGTATCTAAGAATTTAGAGAACATTTGAACATTAGAAGTAGGAGCGGTATTTTTTTGGCTTTCGAAGAATTTTTGGAAACCTGCACTCAATTTGCTGATGTTATAAGTTCTATAGTTAGGCATATCTTCGATATAGTTATCGTTTTCAAGACCTTTTTGGAATGCCAATAATTTAGCACCTGCTTTATACTTAGGGTCATTGGTAGCTTGACCATGCATGTTTTCGTATTGAGAAGAAATCATCAATAAAGTAACATCTAATTCTCTTTTATTGAATTTTTCTACATCGCTATCTGGTTTTTTAACCTTAGCGATTTCATCCATTTTTTTAGAAATATCAGTTTTATATTTTTCTAATTCTTTTAAGAAATCTTCTTCTTTTTTAGTAATGATTGATTGGTCTAATTTAGACATGTATTGATTAATGAATTGCTGAGACTCCATTAAGTATTCTGTATTTCCTTTGGCATCACCAGAAATTTTCATTCCTTGTGGGAAAAGCATTGCTTCAAAATCAATATTTACTTGATCACCACCTTTTAGATAAAGGAAGCCTGTGTTTCCACCGTAAGTAATTACGTATACTCCGTCTCTAGGGATTTCTACTGTTTCTGAGAAATTTCCTTTGGCATCTATACCAAAATTAGCAATAGGTAAAGTTGCAATTCCTGAGGCTTCTATAATTTCTAATCTTTCTAATGGAGAACCATTAGTCACTTTACCATTTATGGTTACTTTGCCACCTTTAGAACATGATAGCAGTAAAATGGAGAATAAGAATAATAAAAAATATTTTTTCATTTCTTTAAAAAAGTTGTTTTTAATTTTAATCACGCAAAAATATACTTTTAGTTTTATTTGCAGAAAAAAACTTTGTGTTTTGGGAAAGTTTTAACGAAAAATCTTTAGATACTCTTGATTTTTGTGTCATCTATTTTGTAGATTTCTTTTGAAATAAGTACCAAATCTTCTAGATGATGGCTGATGATAAAAATTATTGTTTTTTCTTTTAACCTATTAAGTAGTTGATAAATAAAATCTCTATTTCCTTTATCTAAAGAAGAGGTAGGTTCATCTAAAATTAAAAATTGAGGAGTATGGTATAATGCACGAAGCCATCCAAGAAGTTGCTTTTGCCCGCCTGAAAGATTGACTCCTTCTTCTCCTACAATAGTTAAAATATTTTGAGGAAGAGAATTAATGAATTTTTCAAAACCTAAGTTAATAACATTTTGAAGTTTTTGTTCATCCAAATGCTCATCTAAAATAATATTTTCTAAAACTGTTCCATTAAATAATTGAATATTCTGTGGAACAACTGAAATGTGTTTTCTCCAATTAGAAATAGATATTTCGCTTAAATTAATACTTGTATTGATTGTTATTTCTCCTTTTTCTTGAATATAATTCTTTTGCAAAATCTCCGCGAAAGTAGTTTTACCACTTCCGCTTTCACCGAGAAGGCATGTAATTTTACCTTTTTCTAGTTTCAAAGAAACATTATTAAGCAGTTTACCTCTTCCGTTAAATCTAAAATCTAGATTCTTAACTTCTATACTTTCTATATCTGAAACCTCTTTGCCTTCTGTTTTCTCTTTAGGTATTGAAGAATATTCAAACATTCTATCAAAAGCTACTTTAGCTTCTTGAATCGGAATGCTTACTAATGCCAGATTGGTAATAGAAGAAAGTAAAGAACTTGCAATACCAATAATTGCCATTAGTTCTCCTACTTTTATTTCATTATTTAGAACATTGTATGATGAGAAACTTAAAATAGTTACAAGAAAAACTACTAAAGCTAAACCCGAATAAAGTGCAATCTTAAGATTTAGCCTCCCCAATTCAAATATTTTGGTTTGAAAATTCCCAAAGATTAAGATATTTTTTTTTAAGAATAAATCTTGTTTGCCAAAACCTTTTATTACATCTATTCCTCTTATGCTGTCAATATAGTTCGCTTCATTAATACTATAAGATTGCATCACATCTTTTTGAGACTCTATGATTTGTTTATTGAATCTAAAAATAATGTAAAAGATAATAGGTGAAATTACCAAACATACTATTGTTAATTTCCAAGAATAATAAAATAAAAACCCAATTGAAATTAAGACCCCTAAAACATCTACCGCAGTATTGGTAATTAATTGCTTTATTACAGCTTGTATTCTTTGGGTATCATTAAGTCTTGCCACAAAGTCACCAATTTTTCTGGTGTCAAAAAACATTTTGGGTAGATGCAATAAAGAAGAAAAGAAATTTTTGTTAATCCTTTGATTAAATTCCTTGCTTTGTTTTATGATATAAAACTCTCTTAAAGCCTGTATAATTAATCTAGCAAATAAAAGAAAACTTAAAAAGCCAATACTTAATAATAGTACATTCAGTTTCTTTTTGGGTAAAATATCATCTATTAATTTCTGTGAAAAGATATACATAGACATCCCAAGAAGAGTAAATATAACGCCTAAAACTATAATGGTATAAATAGACTCTTGGTCTTCTTTTACCAAATTAATCAACCATTGTTTTTTCTCTGAATTGGTTTTTTCTTTTTTTTCAAAATGCTCATTTGGTTTTAGGGTAAGACAAGTTTTAGAAACCCATACTTTTTCTAAATCTTCTTGAGTCCAATATTCTAAACCTTTGGTAGGATCTCCAATAAGAAATTTATAATCTCCATTATGATTATAAGAATAATAGATGACATAGTGCTCGTATTTTTGGTCTATTATTACATGTAAAATTACAGGTTCTCCGTGTTCTATTAAGGCGTTAATATCTGCTTCGCAACCGTCAGCATTAAAACCAATTGCATTAGCACATTGGTATAAACCTAAAAGTGTAGTTCCTGTTTTGCTAGTTCCGCTTTTTTCTCTGAGTGTTTCTAGTGAAATGTCTCCGCCATAATATCTAACTAAAGATTGCAGGCAACCAACTCCGCAATCTGTTAAATCTTTTTGAAGAGAAAAAGTTTTTTTTATCTGAGTTTCGAGTTTCGGAGAACGAGATTCGAGTTTAAACATTTTCTTGTTTTTAAATTTTGGCTAAAGCCATTTGCATTTTTGAAATTTGAAAACGGGCTTTAGCCCGATCCTATTGATAAACATTGAAATCCTTTAAAACTTTCTCTATTTTTATAGCGCCTGTACTGCGGTGTACCAATTTATTATTTTTATTGTAACCTAAGAAATAAGGAATACCCGTCATTGCAAATTGTGTATAAACTTCTGCTCTAGGGTCTGTACACCATTTGATATTCTCTGCATTTTGCAAGTTGTACTTTGTTGCAAAATTTTTAATTTCTGCTATACTTTGGCTACTAAACATAATCCATTGCATATCTAGATGTTTATTATTAATAGAAGAAAGCTCTTGCATCTCTGCTTGGCAATACTCACATTCTGGATTGAAATACACCAACAGTTTATTGCCTTCTTGTAAATTTTTGTTAGTAATAGTAACACCATTGATATCTTTTACGGAAAAAGTAGGAATACTTTTCAATGCTTCTACTTTTGTTTTTTTGCTTTGATAATTGGTAAAAAGATACACCATTACTCCTATTAATACTGTAGGAATGGTAATGGCTAATATTTTTAAAGTTTTATTTTTCATAATCAGTAATGCGGCATAGGTTTCGGAGGCGTAAAGAAAATTTTAAAATATTACGTTAAAAAATCTTTATTGTTTGAGCGAAGCGAGTTATAAAGATTTTAGAAATATTTTAAAATTTTTAGCCGAGAAACCAAGCCTTGATTTTTTGGTTCTTTTGTATCAAGACAAAAGAACATTATATTAATAAGAAACACTAAGTATCAAGAAACACACTACCCCTACCCAAAAGAGTAAACCTATACCATAAGTAAGCGCAACATAACCTAGAGACCTCTGGTAAGAAATCTTTTTATCTGCCAGTTGCCATATCCCCCAAGCTAAAACGCCCCAATACATCAGCTCAAAAACATTTACCAATTGCAATGGATAAGCCAACCATTTTTCTGTAGAGATGGCTTCTTTATAGTTAATAAGCGAAAGAGGATAATACGTTTGTAGAGTTTCTAATGTATAATCTGTATCTATTAAATAGAAATTAAAAAACTTATAAAACCCTGCTATAATAAATACGAACTCTGCTATCAATACTACCGTAAGTATATCTCTAAACTTTACATCTTCTAGCTTCTCACTAATTATTTTTACAAAATTTAAACAAAATGCTACCAGCAACACTTTAATACCAATAAGTACAGGCGTTGTAGCATAGCTTACCCACCACCATTTTTTTTGGCTCTCCATATAATTTTGTACTACAGAACTGGGGTATTTATTTGCCAAATAATCAAAAATTTTAGATTCTGTTGCAATAAAATTCGAATCTAAAAAAGTTAAAGTATAGTATATAATTATAACGACAAAATATAATAATAACTTTTTCATTAATTGATTAGTCATTATTTATGATGAAATATCAAATAATATAAAAGTAAAGAAAGCTGAAATTACAAGTATCTTAATTTTCTTTTTCTTCTCATTTTCTTTTTCTTTACTACCTATATTTTCGCTCAAAATCTTATTATTAATATTTTTTTTATTAGAATCTATAAGTTCAGAAGTTATTATAAAAACAAAACTAAAGGCCAATAAAAATATATTATATTTTGGTTGATATTCCATTAAAAAACAAAAAACATATGAAACCAAAAACACTAATGCTATATTTTTTAAAACTTTTTTTAACATAATTTAATGTTTATTTAAATAAAAAAAACATGTTAATAATAGAAACTAGATAAAATCTTTTAATTTGCTCTCCATATAGTTTTGCACTACAGAACTCGGATAATCTTTTGCCAGGAAATCAAAGATTTTGGAGGAAGTGGTGATGTAGGTTTTATCTAAAAATACAAGAAGTGAATATAAGAATATAATGAAAATAAATGTTATGAGTTTTTTCATGGACTATTATCAATTCTTTTTTTTGAAAAATCAACAGCTTTGATATATATTAATTTTTTGAATTTTTCAATTGTTTTACTGAAAACATTGTACAATCTTCTTTGATAAAAAGTATTTATAAAAATTTTATTGTCCTCACATATAAATACAATAAACTCTTTATCGGCTCTATGTTGGAGTTCAAACATATACAGTCCATCTATAGTTGGAGACTGATAAACACATTTCTGCTTTTCAGCAATATCTTTAATGATTCTAATGTTTTCTTCACAATGTAGATTTGTTTTAATGACTTTAAAAAAACGATTGTAAAATAATAAGACTAATATAAAAAGAGGAATTAATATAGTGATATTAATTAAAATAAAACCGTTATTAATAATTGAAATGATAGGAAATATTAGTAACAATAAAAAATTAAATAATAAAAATTTTTCATTCAAAGAAAAAGGAAGAAAATATTGATTAAATATTTTTTTTATTTTTCTTTTATTAGCAATATCTATATACTTCATTTCAAGTTTATAAAAATAATTTTTTACTAAAGACAACCCACAACGTGTATGGGTTGTCTTTATTTTTTAGATTAAATTACTCACAAAGCAACATACCTACTCCAAAAATGAATATACCTGCACCACCAGCCAAAGCAGATGCTGCAGCCAAAAAGCCAGCATATACATATGTACATTTAGGTCTTTTACCCCCTTGCAAATTTTCCATTTGCGAAATTTCTAATTTTTTCATGCTTGTTTAAAATTTAATATTAATAATTTTTTTAGCACTTTTGTTTTTTGCAAAAGCTGTACTCAAAGGTTAGAAATAATTAACTGTTTTAAAAATATTTTTTGTAGAAATAAAAACATCTAAGTGTAGAAATATTACTATACATTAATATAAAAAGACTCCCAAAATTTGGGAGTCTTTTTATAACATATAGTATTGATATGGTTAATCTACTGTAGTAAATTTAGCCGCAAGAAATTCTCTGTTCATTCTAGCGATGTTTTCTAGAGAAATTCCTTTAGGACATTCTATTTCGCAAGCCCCTATATTAGAACAGTTACCGAAGCCTTCTTCGTCCATTTGTTTTACCATGTTTAGCACTCTTCTCTTCGCTTCTACTCTACCTTGTGGTAAAAGGGCAAACTGAGAAACTTTAGCGCCTACAAATAACATTGCAGAACCGTTTTTACAAGTGGCTACACACGCTCCACAACCGATACAAGCTGCAGCATCCATTGCTTTGTCTGCATCTTCTTTAGGAACTGGGATTGCGTTTGCATCTAATGTATTTCCTGAAGTATTTACAGAAACGAAACCACCTGCAGCCATAATTCTGTCAAATGCGCTTCTGTCTACTACCAAGTCTTTGATTACTGGGAAAGCAGCACTTCTCCAAGGTTCAATAGTGATGGTTTCACCATCTTTGAACATTCTCATATGCAATTGGCAAGTTGTAATTCCTGTATCTGGACCGTGAGCTCTACCATTAATGTACAATGAACACATACCGCAGATTCCTTCTCTACAATCGTGGTCGAATGCTACTGGTTCGCTTCCGTTATTTACCAATTGTTCGTTTAGCATATCTAGCATTTCAAGGAAAGAAGAATCCGTAGAAACATCTGATATTTTGTAGGTCTCGAACTGACCTTTTGATTTATTATTTTTCTGTCTCCAAATTTTTAGAGTCAGGTTTAATCCTTTTTTTGCACTCATTTTTTAAATTATTTTATGGAGATTATTTATAACTTCTCGTTTTCACTTCAATATTCTCGTACACCAATTCTTCTTTGTGCAATACTTCGGCGTTGATATCATCACCTTTGTATTCCCAAGCTGCTACATATTTGTAGTTCTCGTCATCTCTTTCTGCTTCACCTTCTGGAGTAGCGTGATCCCAACGGAAGTGTCCTCCACAAGATTCTTTTCTTTCAAGAGCATCTTTCGCCATTAATTGACCTAGTTCTAAGAAATCTGCTACTCTGAATGCTTTTTCAAGCTCTGTATTCATTCCGTTTGCTTCGCCAGGAACTTTTACATTTTTCCAGAAATCATTTCTGATTTCTTCTATTTCCTTAATCGCTTCAGCTAGTCCTTCTGGAGTTCTTCCCATACCTACTTTGTTCCACATTACGTTTCCTAGTTTTTTGTGGAAGTAGTCTACAGAGTGAGTTCCTTTATTGGTTAAGAAGAAGTTTACTTTGTCTTGAATTTCTTTTTCAGCTGCTTCAAATTCTGAAGAGTTAGTAGGAATTTGTCCTGTTCTGATGTCTGCAGAAAGATAATCTGCAATGGTATAAGGCAATACGAAATAACCGTCTGCTAAACCTTGCATTAAAGCAGATGCACCTAATCTGTTTGCGCCGTGATCTGAGAAATTAGCTTCACCTATTACGAAACAACCAGGAATAGTACTCATTAAGTTATAATCTACCCAAACTCCTCCCATGGTATAATGAACTGCAGGATAAATTTTCATAGGAGTTACATATGGATCGTCTGCTGTAATCTTTTCATACATTTGGAATAGGTTTCCGTATTTTTCTTCCACCCATTTTTTACCCAAATCGTAGATTTGTTGTTCAGAAGGATTGTGAATGTTTTTCTCAGTAGCAGCTTCTCTACCTTTTTTCATAATTTCTGTAGAGAAATCTAAGAATACACCTTCTTTAGTATCATTATTTTCGATTCCGAAACCAGCATCACATCTTTCTTTAGCGGCTCTAGAAGCTACGTCTCTAGGTACTAAGTTCCCGAATGCAGGATATCTTCTTTCTAAATAGTAATCTCTGTCTTCTTCTTTAATATTTTCTGGTCTTAGTTTTCCTTCTCTGATTGCTTGAGCATCTTCAATTTTTTTAGGAACCCAAATTCTACCAGAGTTTCTAAGAGATTCAGACATTAGCGTCAGTTTAGACTGTTGTGTTCCGTGAACAGGAATACAAGTTGGGTGAATCTGCACGAAACAAGGATTTGCGAAATACGCTCCTTTTTTATGAATTTTCCAAGCCGCAGAAACGTTAGAACCCATAGCATTAGTAGAAAGGAAATATACATTTCCGTAACCACCAGAAGCAATCACTACAGCGTGAGCAGAGTGTCTTTCGATTTCTCCTGTCACTAAGTTTCTTGCGATAATACCTCTAGCTTTGCCATCTACCATTACTAAATCCATCATTTCATGACGGTTGTACATCTTAATTCTACCTTTACCAATTTGACGGCTCATTGCAGAATATGCACCTAATAATAACTGCTGACCTGTTTGACCTTTTGCATAGAAAGTTCTCTTAACCTGTGTTCCACCGAAAGAACGGTTATCTAACTGACCACCATATTCTCTACCAAAAGGAACACCTTGCGCAACACATTGGTCTATAATATTTACAGAAACTTCTGCTAGTCTATGTACGTTAGCTTCTCTTGCTCTATAGTCTCCACCTTTGATGGTGTCATAGAATAATCTGTAAACAGAGTCACCATCATTCTGATAATTTTTAGCTGCATTAATACCACCTTGAGCTGCAATAGAGTGCGCTCTTCTTGGTGAATCTTGGTAGCAAAAAGCTTTTACATTATAACCTTGCTCTGCAAGAGTTGCCGCAGCAGAACCACCAGCTAAACCAGTTCCTACTACAATAATATCTATTTTATCACGGTTATTTGGTGCAACCAAATTCATGTGTGCTTTATGATTTTTCCATTTGTCTGCTAAAGGACCTGCTGGAATTTTTGAATCTAATTTGCTCATAATATTATGTAAATTATTGAGTTACGAAATGAAATACAGCTACTACGATAAATCCTAGCGGAATTAAAATAGAATACCAAGTTCCTAATGTGTTTACACATTTTAAATATTTAGGATGTCTCGCTCCAATCGACTGGAATGATGATTGGAAACCATGTGACAAGTGCAATCCTAATAGAATAAAAGAAATTACATAAAGAACTACTCTCCAAAGAGGTTGAAATTTTTCTTGCAAATGCTGAAAATCTGATTCAGCATGAACAGCACCTAAGTAATTTTTAGAAATAGTTGGTATCCAAAAATCAGCTAAATGAATAAATAGATAAACTAGAATGAATGCTCCAGAAATAATCATGTTTCTAGACATCCACGTAGAGTTCCCACTGTTGTTAGCAACTGCATATTTCACTGGTCTTGCACTTTTGTTTTTAATTTCTAAAACAAAACCCATTACAAAATGAAATATTACACCCACAAATAATACTGGCTGCATCACAAACTGAATCAGAGGATTAGTCCCCATAAACTCAGATGCCGAATTAAATGCTTCCTCACTAAATACTGAGATTAGATTTATCGACAAGTGAATTACTAAAAATATCAGCAAAAACATTGCTGAAAGCGCCATTAAAAACTTTCTACCAATTGTAGATTGAGTTAATCCTGCCATTGTTTATTATTTTTTTGAATTTTCACAAAATTAAGAATTTGTTAACGTTTGAAATTATGACAAATGTCATGTTTTTTAGTTTATAACAATTCTAAATAAATTATTCTACACTATAATTTCTGTCATTAATGACTAAAGATTTTACATTTTGAGGAACAATTATAATTTTAACAAAATTAGTTCTTTTAGCCACCAAATAAGGCTCTATAATGTACTTTTTCTGTTTTTCAAAATTTTTAGAATCTTTTAAAAAGAAGACTATTTTATCTCCTTCCTTAACCGAAATTATTTTATGTGTGAAAAATTCATGAACAATTACCTCTGATTTTGAATATTCATAAATATTAAATCCTATTCTAATCATTAAAAATAAAATGACCAAAAAACCTACTTTGAAGAGTGATTTTAGATGATGAAGCCATAAAACTTTTCTCAAAAAGTAAATTATTATAAACAAAATAATGACTTCTAACCAATGCATTGAGACATTTTTAAAAAAGAAAGTGTCTAAATCTGCAAAAAAATGAATCACCTTCAACAAATAATGAACTCCAGAATCATAAATAGTATTTAACCAAGGAATTTCGAAGCCAAAACCTAATAAAATGGCCATCGAAAGTGCAAAAATAATTATCATTTCAGAAAAAGGAATAACAACCAAATTGGCAATAACCGAAATTAAAGAATACTGATGAAAATAATAAATTACTAATGGTATAGTCACTATTTGTGCTGCAATACTAATCGAAACTACGTTCACAAAAAAATTCTGAACACTATTTTTAGGCTTCGGCAGATATTTTAGAATCGGTTCATTGAGCCAAAAAATCCCAAGAACAGCTATAAAACTCAGTTGAAATCCCACATCAAAAAGTTGGTTCGTATCAAAAATCAAAATCGCGAAACCCGAAATCGCCATCGCATGTAAGAGATCTGGTTTCCGCTGTAATAAAACGTATAAATAATACGCAGTAATCATAATACAAGAACGCATTACTGAACTTCCATAATCTATAAAAATCGCAAATAAACAAATGAAAATCAAAGAAATTACAATCGGAAAATTTCTAAACCTTGCAGTAAAAAGTGGCTTTAAAATAAACAGAATTAGCCAAAAAATAATCGCCATGTGTGAACCTGAAATCGCCAAAATATGCACCAATCCAGATTTGCTAAAATCTTCTACAGTTTCCTGGTCCATTTCTGTACGGTCTGCCAAAATAATCCCTTTGGTAAACGCTCTAGCCTTTTCAGAAAGCTTTGCTTGGTCTATATTTCGCAAAACTTCTAATCGCTTTTGCTTTATTTTTTCAGACAAAGTAAGGTTTCCCTTGTCAGCAATTTGATAAGAATCAGAAGCATATCCTTGATAATAAATATGTTTTCTGGCTAGATATTTTTGATAATCAAATCCGAAATTATGTTCAATTCCTTTTACTTTATTCAGATAAATTTCAGCATTATAAAAATGTTTGAAATCCAGTTCATTTTCTTCTTTTGGGACAAACAAAACCAAACCTAAATCAATTCGTTTTTCATTCACTTTCAGAACATTCACTTCATAGCGTTTATTTTTCTCATTAGAATTCAGTTTTTTACTCAATGTAAAAATTACTTCCGAAGAATTAGGAAACTCAGGAAGCACCTTTTCTTTATTATTTAAATGATGAGCAAAAATTCCTAATACCACAAAGAAAATAGACAATACATAGTCTTTGACTTTGCTAAAAAAGTCAATTTTAAAAAAGCTAAGAACTAAGAATAGGAAGCTAAAAATCAAAAATACATTCACTAAAATAGCTGATAGACTTAATTTTTCGAAAATAAGAATCCCGAAAATAAAACAAAGCCACATGATTAAAAGTGGTTGCTTATGCATATAATTTGGTTATTAGTTTAACCAAATATAAAAATTTCTGAAGATAATTCTAAGAATTTACCAAAATTTCGGCTGCATTTTGGCTTGCTCCTTTACCTCCCAATTTTTCTCTGAGAAGTTCAAAGTTTTGAAGCATTTCATCCCGTTTTTGTCCATCTAGAATTTGTTGAAGCTCTGCAACTAAATTTTCTGTATTGAGTTGATTTTGAATTAATTCCTTTACCACTTCTTTATCCATTATCAAATTTACCAGAGAAATAAATTTGATATTTTTTACCACGCGCTTCCCGATTTCGTAAGAAATTTTACTGGTTCGGTAACACACAATTTCTGGAATATTCAGCAATGCCGTTTCGAGAGTTGCTGTACCCGAAGTCACCAAAGCTGCTCTAGAACATCTTAGTAAATCATAAGTTTTATTGGAAACGAAATGCACATCATCATCCACAAATTTCTGGTAAAAGTCTTTGGGTAAACTTGGAGCACCAGCAATTACAAATTGATAATTTTTGAAATAATCTCTCACAGAAAGCATTAAACTGAGCATTTTTTCTACTTCTTGTTCGCGAGAACCTGGTAAAAGTGCGATAATTTCTTTTTCATTTAAACCATTTTCCTTTTTGAAATTTTCAGCAGAAATTTCTGGCAAATCAGAAATCGCATCTAATAAAGGATGACCTACGAAATGCGCATCCACTTGATGTTTTTTATAAAAATCTTTCTCAAAAGGAAGAATCACCAGCATTTCATCTACATATTTTTTGATGGTTTCTACTCTGCCTTCTTTCCAAGCCCACAACTGAGGAGAAATATAATAAACTACCTTTATTCCAAGATTTTTTGCAAACTCTGCAATCCTTAAATTAAAACCTGGATAATCTACCAAAACCAAGACATCTGGTTGATAATTCTTAACATCTTCCTTACAAAGTTTTATATTTTTTAAAATCGTTCTAAGGTTCATCGCCACTTCCAAGAAACCCATAAAAGCCAGTTCTTTATAGTGTTTTACAGGTTTTTCACCAGCTACTTTCGCCATTAAATCTCCTCCCCAAAATCTGAATTCTGCATTTTGGTCTTTATGTAAAATGGCTTTCATTAAATTAGAAGCGTGTAAATCTCCTGATGCTTCTCCTGCGATGATATAGTATTTCATAAGTGAAAAAATAATGAGGAATAAATGATTTTATCAATTTCGAATATCAACCCTCAAATTTCAAATTATATTTAATTAATTTTGCTCAAAGATAATAATAAAAAATGTCAGAAGATTTTGAAATAAAAAATAAAGTAGCAGAAAGCGGTTTGGTGAATTTTGATTTATCAGAACTTTCTCCTAAAGGCAAAAGAATCGGGATAGATTTAAAGGATTTCCTTTTCATGGAAATGATTTTGAAAGAAAAAGACTTCCGCGAAAAAGTTGCAGAAATAGACCCCGAAATCTATCGTGACTCTTTTGTTTACGTTTATTGTTCTGTAGACGCTATTATCCCTATTTGGGCTTATTTTCTAATCACTTCCAAACTCACGGGGGTTGCTAAAAAAATAGTTTATGGAACCAAGAAAGATTTAGAAGTGGTTTTAATGCACGAAGCAATTTCTAATTATAATTTCACTGATTTAGAAGCTAAACGCGTTTTAGTAAAAGGGTGTAGCGAAGAAGACATTCCCGAAAATGCTTACATAGAGCTGGTAGAAAAACTGAAACCTATTGTAAAATCACTCATGTTCGGTGAAGCCTGCAGCAATGTTCCGATTTTTAAAAATTAGAAAAAGTCTCAATAAAAAAACCGAAGATTATTCTTCGGTTTTTTTCTTTCTAGTAGTTTTTGGCTTTTCTTCAGCTGTTTCTTCTTTTGGTTTTGCCACTTTTTTAGGCTTTTCAGCTTTTGCTTCCACTTCTTTTGGGGCTTTCTCTACTTTAGGAGCGGCTACTTTTGCAATTCCAGATTTTCTAGGTCTTGTTTTACCATAGCTGCCTGCGGTAACTTTTCCTCTTCTCGTTTTTTTGTCTCCTTTTCCCATAAAAATTAGTTTTAAGTAATTGGTTCTTACAAAGTTAAAAAAATTAAAATAGTACACAAATGCATTTTATCATCTTAAAAAGTAGATTTTTTGGGCGTGTCTTTTTGTTTTTCGCCCCCCTTCATTCCTTACCAAAAAAAAACAAAAAGTCGGTCTTCACCTGCAATTCCTCGTTCCCATTCTTTTGCCTTAGCTTACTGCGGGATTTTCGGTTACGCCCTCACGCAAATTCATGTATTAAAATAAAGTTCAATATTCATTTTAAAAATATCAAAAACTTAGTTCCCAATTTTCCATCTTCCATCCTAAAATCTTATCTTTGCAACTTGAAATTCAGAAAAATCTGAAATCAAAAATCTTACATCTAAAATTTAAATTTTATGTTCAGAACTCACACTAACGGAGAACTTACACTCAAAAATCTTAATGAAAAAGTTACACTTTCTGGTTGGGTACAAACCATCAGAGACAAAGGTTTTATGGTTTGGATAGATTTGCGAGACCGTTACGGAATTACACAATTGGTTTTCGATGCAGACAGAACTTCGGCAGAAATTCTAGAAAACGCTAAAAAATTAGGTCGTGAGTTTGTCATTCAGGCAGAAGGAACCGTAATTGAACGTGCTTCTAAAAACCCAAAAATCCCAACGGGAGAAATTGAAATTTTAGTAGAAAAATTAACGATTCTCAATAGCGCAGAATTGCCACCTTTCACCATAGAAGACGAAACCGATGGCGGCGAAGAATTGAGAATGAAATACAGATATTTAGACATCCGTAGAAATCCTGTGAAAGACAAATTGATTTTCCGTCATAAAATGGCGCAAAAAGTAAGAAATTACCTTTCAGAAAAAGGATTCATAGAAGTAGAAACACCTGTTCTCATAAAATCTACTCCAGAAGGCGCGAGAGATTTCGTAGTACCAAGTAGAATGAATCAAGGGCAGTTTTATGCGCTTCCACAATCTCCACAAACTTTCAAACAACTCTTGATGGTTGGTGGAATGGACAGATATTTCCAAATTGTAAAATGTTTTCGTGACGAAGATTTACGTGCAGACCGTCAACCAGAATTTACCCAAATAGACTGTGAAATGGCATTCGTAGAACAAGAAGATGTTCTAGAAATTTTCGAAGGAATGACGGCTCATTTATTGAAAGACATTACAGGAAAAGAATTCGGCAAATTCCCAAGAATGACTTTTGATGAAGCAATGAGAACTTACGGAAACGATAAACCAGACATCCGTTTCGGAATGAAATTCGTGGAAGTAAATGAATTGGTAAAAGGAAAAGATTTCAAAATATTTGATGAAGCAGAATTGGTAGTTGGGATTAATGTAGAAGGCTCGGCAGATTATACCAGAAAACAAATTGATGAACTCATTGATTGGGTAAAACGTCCACAAATTGGCGCTTCAGGAATGGTTTGGATAAAATTCCAAAATGATGGCGTGGTTACTTCATCTGTCAATAAATTTTACAACGAAGAAGACTTAAAGAAAATTGCAGAGAAATTCGGAGCAAAAGAAGGAGATCTAATGTTATTAATGAGTGGAAACGCCAATAAAGTAAGAACTCAACTTTCTGCATTAAGAATGGAATTGGGTAACAGATTAGGTTTAAGAAAAGGCGATGAATTTGCTCCACTTTGGGTAATCGACTTCCCACTTTTAGAATGGGACGAAGAAACTGGAAGATATCATGCAATGCACCACCCTTTTACTTCTCCAAAACCAGAAGATGTACATTTACTAGAAACTGAACCAGGAAAAGCAAGAGCAAACGCTTACGACATGGTGCTTAACGGAAACGAAATTGGCGGTGGTTCTGTAAGAATTTTCAATAAAGAATTGCAGTCTAAAATGTTTGATTTATTAGGATTTTCTAAAGAAGAAGCAGAAGCACAGTTTGGTTTCTTAATGAATGCCTTCAAATTCGGCGCACCCCCTCATGCTGGTTTGGCATTCGGTTTTGATAGATTGGTTGCCATTCTCGACGGAAACGAAGTAATTAGAGATTACATTGCATTCCCGAAAAACAATTCTGGACGAGACGTGATGATAGACGCGCCAAGTCCGATTGCCAATGAGCAACTTAATGAATTAGCATTGAAAATAAATTTATAAATTAGAGCGAGGTTTTTTCCTCGCTTTTTTTATGAAATTTAAACGATTATTTGATTTCTGATTTATTTCAGTTACCATTTATTATTCACAAAATAACAATAGCGTAACTTTGTATTGTAAAAAAACTATTATTATGTTTGAATGGCTTAAAACCTTACTATTCCCAGCTGAAGACCCAACTGTAATTCAATCATTAGTCACCATAATGCTTGCAATAGGTACTGGCGTTTTCTTTGGAAGATTGAAAATGGGCAAAATTACCTTCGGTGTTTCTGCAGTAATGTTTACTGGATTAATATTGGGACATTTTGGGTATAGAATGAATGAAGAAATCTTCGACTTCATCAGAGATTTTGGGTTAATTTTATTTGTATATGGTATAGGATTACAAGTAGGTCCATCTTTCTTCTCTTCTTTTAGAAATGAAGGATTAAAATTTAACATTCTTGCAGTTTCTACAGTTTTATTTGGTGGATTCATCACTTTTCTACTATTTAAATTCACAGGAGTAAGCATAGAAAACCTAGTGGGAATTATGAGTGGCGCTGTAACGAATACTCCAGGTTTAGGAGCTGCTAAAAACACCATTGTAGAACTAAAAAATCAGTTTCCTGATAAAACCTTTGACGACCCAACCATTGGTTATGCCATCACATATCCTCTAGGAGTTTTTGGAATTATTGGAACTATTATCCTTTCAAAAATTCTTTTGAAAATTCATCCTGATGTAGAGATGAGAAAATTCAGAATGAATAAAATTAATCGCGAAGAACCATTGGTCAACAAAAAACTAAGAGTGACCAATCCACAATATTTTGGAATTCCATTAGGTGAAGTTATTAGCAGTATAGGTCATGATATAGTAGTTTCTAGACTAAAACACAGTGGAGAAGTTTCTGTTTTCTCACCAAAATTAGACACAGAATTACAAGACAGAGATGTACTGATGATTGTAGGAAAAGATGCAGAATTAGAAGACTTTATAAAAAAAGTAGGAAGACATTCTACTGACTCTTTCATAGAATCTGACTCTGACATTAATAAGAAAAATATTTTCGTGACCAAACCTTCTGCTGTTCACAAAACGCTCTCAGATTTAGACTTGTATAATGCTTATGATGTAAAAGTGACTAGAGTTTTCAGAGCGGGAAAAGAAATGATTCCTAGACCAAGTTTAGAGCTTTTCTATGGAGATATTTTGAGAGTTATCGGTACAGATCAAGGCATTAAAGAAGCAGAAAAAATCATTGGTAATCAAGAGAAAAAATTAATAGAACCAGATTTCTTATCTCTTTTCGGAGGTTTATTAATAGGGATAATCGTAGGCTCTATTCCATTAGTAATTCCGGGTTTACCAATTCCATTAAAATTAGGATTTGCAGCAGGACCACTGATTGTAGCATTGCTTATTTCCAGATATGGTGGTATTTCTTTTATTCACTCTTACATCAATAATGGAGCGACTTATTTCATGAAAGATTTAGGGATTTGTCTATTCTTTGCAGCTGTAGGTGTACATGCTGGAGAAGGATTTTATGAAAATTTCATAAAATATAACGGTTGGTTATGGATTTTATACGGTTCTGCGGTAACTTTCATTCCATTAATTTTGATGGTAATTATAGGCAGATTTTTCTTAAAGATCAATTATTTACAATTGGTAGGAATTATGAGCGGAAGCTATACAGACCCAGCTGCATTATCATTCAGTACTAATTATTTAGATTCAGACATCCCAATCCAAAGTTACGCACAAGTTTATCCTTTGGTTACCATTGCCAGAATTTTTACAGCGAGTTTATTAATATTACTACTGACTTAAAAAATAATATTATACCAAATAAAAAAATTCCATCAAATTATTGATGGAATTTTATTTTATAAAACTTCTAATTTTTTAGAATTATTTTCCTACTGTTTCTGGGAATCTTGCTTCTGTAAATTCTCTAGAAATTGCAGCTTTTTCAAATTTTAATTTACCGCTCATGGTTTCTAAAATCACGCCATCTTCTACTACTTGTACAATTTTAGCATGCATACCAGAAGTGGTTACTACTCTAGCACCTGGTTTTAGAGAATCTTGAAATTGTCTTTCTTTCTTTTGCTTCGTAGTCTGTGGTCTCAAGATTAAGAAGTAGAAAATTACAATCATTAAGACAAATGGTAAAATCATTGAGAAGAAATCACCTCCACCTTGTGCTTGTAGAAATATTGTTGTAAACATTTTTTTATTTTTTAGGGTTGAATATCTGCTGAGAATCTAATTTCGATAGGAACTTGTGCTACGTTTGCATAAACTTCTGCTGATTTATACACTACACCATCAAAATTTGTAGAATCAAATTTTAGCGTGATTTGACCTTTTTGACCTGGCATAATTGGTTCTTTAGTATAATCTGGAGCAGTACATCCGCAACCTGGTTTTACCGCAGAAATAATCAAAGGATTTTTACCTGTGTTGGTTACTTCGTAAATGTGTTCTACCACATCTCCTTTTTTGATTTTTCCGAAATTAAAATCTGGTTCAGAAAGTGCTAATGTAGTTTCTGCATGATTTTTTGCTTCGCTTACTAAATCACTTTGTTTTACTACTCTATCATCTGCAAAAGGATATTTCTGCTCTGTAGCAGGAGTAGCAGTTGATGTTTGTGCTTCTTCATTTTTTTTACAAGAAGCTAAAGTCAAAACAGCTAGTAAGCTTAAACCTAAAATTCTTTTCATTGATTCTGATTTTTTAAAATTTCCTCAAATTTAATCAAAATTTATGCTCTAGAAATATCTTTCGTGTATTTATCTAAGATTCCATTCACAAAAATCTGACTTCTATCGGTAGCAAACACTTTAGAAACCTCTATATATTCGTTGATTATTACTTTTGCTGGAGTGAGAGGGAAATTATCTATCTCTGTAATAGCTGTGATCAAAATCAATCTATCCATTAAAGAAATTCTTTCTAAATCCCAATTTTCTAGTCTTTCTTCGATTTTTTTCTCAGAATTTTCCCAGTGAGAAATACATTGCAATAATAATTTTTTGGCAAAATGTCTGTCTTCTTCATCTTTAAGCATTTTGATTAAAGTATGACTCGGCTGATTTTGTTTCATAAAACCAATGGTCTTCTGAATCATAGAATTCGAAATATGGAAATCATCTGCCCAAGACAATTCTAATTCTTCTAAACGCTCATGAAAATCTTCATTTTCGGCAACATATTTTAGAAATAATTTCCCAACAAACTTTTGGTCTTCTTCAAAACTAAGGCTTTCTTCGGCCATATATTCGTGATAACGCTTACTCGCAACGATTCTCTGAAATGTTTTTACTAACAATTCATCGTGTAAATCCCACTGATATTTTTTGTATTTTGAGTTAAAGGAAAGTCTTTCTTCGTTTTGATCAAGTTGTAAAAAAACTTGATTATTCACGAATTTCATGTTAGGATTAAGGTCTTCTTCAGTCTTAATAAATTTATTTTTACCGATTTCAATTTGTCTTTCGGCAAGATCTTTTAATGCAACCAAGAAGTTGAGTTGATAAATATAGAGATAATAGATTTTTTCAATCTCTGTAAACATATTTTTCTCTAAAACATCAGTTTTTATAGGATTCTGATGATAAGAATATAGTGTCTGCACTACTTTTTCACGGATTTGTCTTCTTCCTAACATTTTCAAAGAGCTTTTAATAAGATGCTGCAAAGATAGAAAAAAATGCTGGAAGTAAGAAACATGAAGCCAGAAGTTATTTTTGCTTCTTTTTCAAACTTATATTTTCTGTATTTTTGCAACTATGAATTCACTTAAAACGCTTAATCCTTACTTTTGGAAACACAGAGTTCTGCTATTTTGGGGCTTGCTATTTATCATAGCATCTAACTTTTTTGCTATTTATCAAGTACAGTTTGTAGGCAAGAGTGTAGATGTTATCAAAAGTGTTTTAGATAAAAAGAGTGTAGATAAAGAATTATTATTCAATACTTTACTGATTAATGGAGCCATTATCGTAGGAACTTCGGTTTTGTCTGGAGTTTTCAGATTTATGATGAGACAAACTATTATTGTTGCCTCTAGAAGAATAGAATACGAACTCAAAAATAAAATTTACAGACATTATCAAGAGCTTTCGCTTACTACTTATAAAAAAACCACAATTGGTGATTTACTGAACAGACTTTCTGAAGATGTAGTGGCAATTAGAATGTACCTTGGTCCTGGTGTAATGTATGTGGTGAACTTGGTGATTTTATTAGTCATCACGAGTATTTACATGCTCATGACTAATGTGCAAATGACACTTTGGACACTTATTCCTCTTCCTATTTTGTCTTTTTTGATTTACAAAGTAAGTTCTATTATCAACCGAAAATCTAAAATTATGCAGAAAAGCCAAAGTGCGATTTCTACATTTGTACAGGATAGTTTTTCGGGAATTAGAGTGGTGAAATTTTTCAACAAAGAAAAGTACATCGAAAAAAATTACGGCGAAAAAGTAAAGGATTATCAAGACAAAGCATTAGATTTAGCCAAAACAGAAGCCTATTTCTTTACCATTATTTTATTTGTTATTGGTTTATTGAATGTTGCCATTTTATACATCGGTGGTAAAAATTATTTCGAAGGAAAACTTACGGTAGGAACCATCGCAGATTTCTTCATGTATATAAACATTCTGATTTGGCCATTTTCTATGGTAGGTTGGGTTTCATCTGTTAATCAAAGAGCTGCTGCTTCTATGACCAGAGTGAATGAATTTTTGGACATAAAATCTGAAATCGTAAACAAAAATTTCGACCAATATGAAATTAAAGGCGATATAGAATTCAGAAATGTTTCTTACACCTATCCTAATACAGGAATTAAAGCTTTAGAAAATCTAAGTTTCAAACTAGAAGCTGGGAAATTTATGGCCATTATGGGAAAAACGGGCAGCGGAAAATCTACCATTGCACTATTGTTATGCAGATTGATTGACCCAGATGAAGGAGAAATTTTAATTGATGGAAAAAATCTAAAAGACCACAATCTAGAATTATACAGAAAACACATTGGCTATATTCCTCAGGAAAGTTACTTATTCTCGGATACTATTGAAAATAATATTGGTTTTGCAATAGACCAGCCTACGCATGATTTGGTAGAAGAATTTGCAAAAAAAGCAGATGTGCATAAGAATATTGTAGAGTTCAAAGACCAATATAAAACCATGGTTGGCGAACGTGGCGTAATGCTTTCTGGAGGGCAAAAACAGCGTATTTGTATCGCAAGAGCGCTCATTAAAAAACCAGAAATTCTCATCTTTGATGATTCGCTTTCTGCACTCGATACAGAGACCGAAGAAAACATCCTTCAAAACATAGAAAAAGATATTAAATCTTGCACTTCCATTATAATAACTCACAGAGAATCAAGCGCAAAAAGAGCAGACTTTATTCTAAACCTTAGTGATTTAGATGCTACGGAAAACTCGTAAAAACTTAAAAATTACGCTAAAATCTCAATTTCTTTAAAATTTATTTTGAGATTAAAAGAAATCTTTTATATTTGTTCAATAGGATTTCTAAAATAAGTAACAATGAGTGATTACAAGGAGAGAAACGAAAATGAAATTTTCACAAAGGTGTTGAAGGCAGGTAGAAGAACTTATTTCTTTGATGTGCGCGAAACAAAAGCAGGAGACTATTATCTTACCATTACAGAAAGTAAAAAGAATTTTGGTGAGAATGGAGAAGCAACTTTCGAGAAGCATAAAATCTATTTATACAAAGAAGATTTTGCAAGTTTCAGAGAAATGTTTAATGAATCTACAGATTTTATCATTGCTCAAAAAGGTGAGGACGTAATTTCTGAAAAACATGACAAAGACTTTAAGTCTAGATCTTTCACTATCGAATCTGACGACGAAGTATAAAATTAAAAAAGCATCCTTTTTTAGGATGCTTTTATATTTTTAAATGATTCTTTTGATCCAAATTCTTGGATTATTTTTCTATTGAATTGTCGCTGGAATACTTGAAAATCTCATGCTAATAGTGAGATTAGTATCATTAGTCGCCGTATTTTTCAATACATAAGCTACTCTAGCCTTTACAGAACCGCTTTTTACAATTTGGTCTAAAATTTTAGAAGTATCAGGATCTAAATTGAGCGTATTCCCAATATTAGAGCCAATATCTGTTCTTTGAGCCACTAAAATTTCACCAGTGTTATTTCCAGAAAGATAAACTTTAATGGATTTAAAAATTCCCAATTCGCCATTCGTACTCAAGTTGGTAGCAGTCGCTTTGGCGCTAGAAATTCTAATATCTTGAACCATGCTGGTTCCTGCTCCTACATATTGAGCGAAACTTGTAGCAGAAGACGTTACAGAAATTTCTTGATTTCCTGGCACTCTAGAAGAAACCAAAACATTAGTGGTATAAGGAACGGTATTCTGTACGATGCTTTGCACTGTACCACAACTCACTGTGGTGGCTGCAATTACAAAAGCTGATAAAATTAAATTTTTCATATCTACATTTTTACTTTTTTTATTTTATTCTACTGTCACGGAGATATTTCCCGTCAGTTTTCCTTCTGCCATAAGATTTTTGCCAAAAACAATCTTATAGGTTCCGCTTTGTTTTTTATTGTATTTCATTTCTCTTGAAAAAGGACCATCTGCAGAACCATCTGGTAAAATAATTTGATTGATTCTGAGATTTCTACCTTTCTCTACAGTATTGATTTTAGCAGAAAGAGTGGGCTTATTAAAATTTTTAATCACCAGAATAAATTGTTGGTTCTCATCTGTAAACTCTTCACCAATGGTAAATGGAAGTTGAGAAGCGTCTACTGTCCTGATGATTTTATTACCTTCTACCGTTCTCATTGCACCTCGTCTTCCTTGTGATGGTTGAGAAGAATTATTTTCCATGATATCTGTTTTAGTTGTAGTTGTATTTACATTTTGAGAAATTCCGTTGTTTGTACAACAACTCACGCCTAAAATAGAACTCCATAAAACATTAATTAAAATTTTCATAACATTTAGTTTATCATTAGCGAACTAATATTATACCAAAGTTACTTAATAAATTGTAGAATATTCAGCTTGATGTAAATGTTGTAACAATTCGTTAGAATTCTAAAAATCTAGCGTCTCGTAGTAAAGAATTTTTGATAAAAACGGCTTTTTATCATTCAACCCTTTTTCATAATTCGCTCTTTCAGCCATTTCTTTCGGAAATTTTTCTTGAAGTATTTTATCATTGTAATTCAAAGAATACAGAAATTTAAAATCTGCTTTTCCGTTATTAATATTGTAAACTGTGGAAAGATTTCCCCAATTGATAAAACTACACACCAAAATCGTTCCATAGAAATACCAAACCATTTGGTTAAAAAGATATGCATTGGTTTTTTGCTGATGAATTTTAATGAAAGTAAAAATCAATCCAATAATGGCTAAAATTAAAAATGCATAAACACCTAATCTTTTGTATGTTAAGCCTAAATTAAATACGTATTCAGAATTTTTTACAAAAGCCGAAATCACTAAAACTGCATTCAGAAATACCCAAATTTTTGCCAAAACTTTCAATGATTTTGCTTGTCTATCAAAATTGAAACTGCCTTTAAAATAGAACATAATCACACCTATTGCCATCACAATACTCGCAATTACCGCTCCTACTCTTTCGTGAGTTTCTTCGGCAAGTTGATTGGCAGTAGCTTTTGGTAACTCTACAAACTGCTCATAATTAAATGTGAAGATGAAGAATAACAATAAAATATTCAATGCTACAAAAGAAACCACACCGCTTAATCTTTCAAAAGGAAGGTTTAGAAAATCGTATGTAGGGTTCAATTTTTTGTCTTCATTCAAAAAATCGTTTTTCAGATAATGATTGTTCTTGATAAAAAATTCATAAATCGAAAAGTTGAAATAATTAAAAGCCAAGAAAAAGCCTAAAATACTTAATGCGATAACTTGCCAAAGATTGATATCTAATTCATAATCAGAAAAAAGCGAAGCAAAATGTGAACTTCCGTGCGTATAAATCGAAAAGAAAATCAACAAAAGAAAAGCTGGGATTAAAACCACCGCTAAAATTTTTTGCCAAAAACTTTCGGTTTTTCTCTGTGGCAACCATTGTTCCAACTGAAAAACACGGTAAATAAAAGTCACAAAATTAATCGCAAAAACAGGAATTACGAAAATGGATTTAAGTTCTTTGTTTTTGGAAGTGAAACCCAATAAAAAAAGCGAAGTAAAAATTGCCAAAAAAGAGGCAAAATCACCATACCAAGCAAAAGCAATACTGCTTAAAATGCTGGTGGCCAAAACTGAATAAAAAGTTCGGGTTTTGAATCTTTTTTCGGTATTAAAATAAGTAAGAACCGCTACTAAAATCCCCAAAATTCCGATATTTAGTCCAGATTCTTGGTTATAAAACAGTACAACAAACATTGCTGTAACTAAAAAGATTAAATGATGTGTTTTCATAAGATTTTTTTATAAAAATTAACTTCCCGCAACTGGACTTCCGAAAATTCCTACCGCTAATTCTGCCCAAATAAGAAATAACGCTAACAGAATTATTACGATGTAAAACATTCTTTTCGCATTCTTTTTTTCCATTTTTAGAACCATATCTACACAAAATACTGTTCCAAAAAGGAGAATTCCAGCTACTAAAAAGTCAAAACTTGACCAATTAATTTCTATGGTAAACTGCATCCCAATAAACGGAATGACTAATAATAAAGCTGCTATTCCATAAATTGCGAAGCTTCTTTGTTTGCTTGTTATCATAATTTTTAATTTAAATTTTATTTAAAGTACTTTGAATCACAAAGTAAATTACTAAAAATTAAAGGAAATAATTTCCTTTTGAATTTTTATCGGCGCTTAATTTTTTATTAATTCCTTAATAATTTTTCTAGAGCTGACAGATGTTCTTCGAAAGCTTTTCTTCCTGCTTGTGTAACTCGGTAAGATGTTTTTGGCTTTTTGCCTACAAATTCTTTCTTTATTTCTATGTAATTAGATTTTTCTAATGCAGAACTGTGACTTGCCAAATTTCCGTCCGTTACTTCTAAAAGTTGCTTCATTTCATTGAAATCAACCCAATCGTTAACCATCAAAACGGACATAATACCCAATCTGACACGGCTTTCAAATTCTTTGTTGAGTTGATGGATTTTTAACATTTTATATATTTGCACTTATATAATAGATAAGTTTTAATTTAGGTTTAATTATAATAATTTGCACAGAGTTTGGTTTCAAACCATTTGTTGCTATATACCAAGGATAAACAAAACAATCTTCATTAAAAATATCTTTTTCTTCGAGAAACCAAGGTGTTTTTTCATTAAACATTGTTCCAAAATTTAATGCCTCTTTCAATATTTCAGGTAACTGGTCTCCTCTATACCATTTTCCAGTTTGAGTATTCTGTAACTCTGAGATATTAAAATTTTTAATTTTTATAAGATATGCTTCATGATGATCTGAGGAAAAACCATTTTCTGAAACATAACTTTTTAAGACTTCATCAATTTTACTATCTCCAAGTTCACACCAATTTAAAACAAATCTAACATCATTCTTACTTGCGAAATTTACTTTTTCTCTGTTTCCAATGGTTAGTGAATAAGTAATAAAAATAGCAATGAACAAAAAGAATACTGAAGAAAATACCCCAATAATAGCAAAAACTTTACGTATAAGATTATTCTGGAAAAATTTTATTTTATTCATACTTTTTATACATCACAATCCCATAAACAATATGCAAAATTCCAAAACCAATAGCCCAGAAAAATAAACCATACCCTAAAAAGAACAGTGATACAATTCCCAGTGCCATTTCGCACAATCCTAAATATTTAATGTCTGAAAAGGTGTAATTCCCTGCATTAAAAAGTGCTAATCCGTAGAAAATTAAAGTGGCTGGAGAAAGTAAACCATGTAAACCATGATACAATAATCCTGCACAAAATAAACCTCCAATTCCTAATGGAATGGCAAAGTTATACAACAATTTCTTGGTGGTAGCATCCCAAATTTGGAGATGATGGGCTTTGCTCTTTTTAATGGTAAAATATGCTCCCGAAGAAATCGCTAAAACCATGACAACCATCGCTACGATAACCAAATGAGTAATGATATCTATTTCATAGTATTTTACAGTTCCCTCGAAATAATCTACTCCATTTTTTTTGAAAAAGAAATAAACATAAATAGCACCAGCTAAAGCAAATAATCCTGCAAAAACGCCAGAAATTCCGCTCAACGAAATAAATCTAGAGCTTTTTTCCATCATTTTTCTGATGTGTTGCAAGTCTTCTTGGTAGTTTTTATTTTCCATAAATAAAGCACTTTGAAATACAAAGTTAATATTTATTTTGAAACTGCAAAATTAATTTTGCAGTTTCTTTATTATTTATTTCTAAGATTTTCTTTAATCTTTTCAATATTTTTCTTGGCTGTATCTTCCAAAATAAGACTTGCACTCATGTGAATTCTTTCTGGAGAAAGCTCTGTAAAGTGCTCTGTTCCTTCCCAAGAAACTTTTTTGATTAAAGCTAAAGCATCTGAACTTCTAATCGCTAATTTTTCTAAAAATTGAGCAATCTCAGTATCCATTTCTGCAATCGTTGGAGAAACCGAATGGTAAATATTATGCTGTTCTGCCCAATTTGCGCTTCGGAAATCTGCATCTATTGCCATCGCAGTAAATTGTGATTTACCTATTTTTCTTTCCACGTATGGACCAATCACAAACGGACCGATTCCTAAATTAATCTCAGTAAGTGCCAAACTTGCATTTTCTGTCGCAAAACAATAATCTGCAGCACAAGCAATTCCTACTCCACCTCCAGTCGTTTTTCCCTGAACTCTTACCACTACAATTTTTCGGCAAGTTCTCATGGCATTAAGCACTTTAGCAAAACCTCCAAAGAAAGTTTTTGAGGTTTCTAAATCGTTGATTGCCAACAATTCATCAAAACTTGCTCCTGCACAAAACGCTTTTTCTCCTTCAGACTTTAATAAAATAGCTTTCACTTCTTCTTTAGCCGCTTCGTCTAATATGGTTTGTGCTAATTTTTCTAAAATTTCTCCGGGTAATGAATTGCTTTTTGGCGTCCCGAAAGTGATTTCGGAGATATTATTTTTTATTTCTGATGTTACAAATCCTTTTTCCATAAATTTATTAAGGCTTCATTCCCAAAGCTTTGGTATAGCCTTCAATTTTTACACAGTTTTTAAATTTCATATTTTCCAGTAAATCAAGCATCGCTTTTTTTACCAATTCTTGATTAGGTCTTGCATCTCTTACTTTCCCTAAATCAATTCTATCTTTTTTGGTATATTCTACAATTAAATCCCAATTTTCTGGTTTTGGAATATACATCATTCCGCTCTTTTGAACCATTTTTTTGTATGGCCAATACGTCCAACCAATGTTATTTTCTTCTAAAGTAATTCTAAATTTTTCAACCCATTCATCGGTGTTTTCACCTGTTTCACCCATGTACATTGGCAGGTTTACTTTGTCTCTGAAATCTATAAAATCCTGAATACTTTGTTTGTCTGTTCCGCTCCAATAACGGTGGCAGGTAAACATAATTTTGTCATCATATTTCCAATCCGTAAAAATGGAAAAATTGCTATTCCACTGCGCTCCGCCTAACATAATGATGTGGTTTTTATCGACTTTTCTAATCGCCAAAGTACATTCTTTGTATAATTTCTCTAGATTCTGATTAAGTCTAGGCAAATCATCTTTGAAATAATGAGCAATTGGTTCGTTAAGCAAATCGTAACCTAAAACAGTGGTGTTATTTGCATATTTTTTAGCAATTCTAGTCCAAATTTCTATAAATTGTTTCTGATTTTCAGCATTCTCCATTAACCAAGGATACGCATAACTGTCATCTATATTATCCCCAGTTTGTCCGCCAGGAGCATCGTGCATGTCAAGAATTACGTAAATCCCTGCTTCTTTACACCACCCGATGACCTCATCTAAAATTTCAAAACCATTTTGGTTTTTGGTTTCTCCCATAAAATCTTCATCGGTAAATAATTTATAATGAAACGGAATTCTCAAAGTATTCATTCCAGTAGATTTTATATAGAAAATATCTTCTTTGGTGATGTAATTTTTCTTAAACTCTTTCCAAAATTTTGCTGTAAAATCTTCTCCCACCATTTCGCAAAAAGCCTGATTGATCAATCTATAACTAGATGCGTTTCCTTCGAAAAAAAACATATAGCCTTCTGGATTAAGCCAATTCCCAAGATTAGTTCCTTTGATAAAGAATTTTTCATGGTTTGGCGTATACAGATTCGGACCATCTATGTATACAAACTTAGTTTTTTTAGCTTGAGAAAACATCGATAAGCTAAACAAAGTTAAAAACACCAAGAAAATTTTTGTTATTTTTTTCATTTTTTAAAATTTTAAGCAAATTTACATTACTGTGGCTTTCGCTATTTATATTTTCAGCTAAATTTTATCAGTTTTACAACAATCCAAATTGTTCAAAATGATGCGTAAAATGTTTTCTGTGCATCAACTCCATCATTTCTTTATTGAGCTTTCCAAAGACAAAATGCATATGCTTCACTTCTGGATTTTCTCTGTAATAAATCTGATATTTCTGAAGATTTTCTAAAAATTTCTCTTTGGCTTGCTCCAGATTTTTATATTTCAACTCTAGTAAAGTTCCATCTTCTGGAAGGAACGGCGCAGGAAAATCTTTTGGCATTTTTCGGTGATTGTATAGAGAATTTTGATACTTTTCTAAATGTTCTTCTGGTGTGAAACATTTCTCCACTTCTGGTTCACCAATGCTGTACAGCAAAGTTATTTCTAAATGTTCCAGCATTTGTTGAGCAGTCATTTTTCCCCAATTCGGCTTCGTACTTTCAGTTAAGTTGTTCAATAATTTTTGAATATTTCTTTTATTCAGTTCAATGAAAGGAGATTTTTTGGCAACCAAAGTCAAAATGGTAGCGACACAAACCACTTCTTCTCTTTGATTGACTACTTCAACCAACCATTTTACCACTCCACTTGGAATATTTCTGCCTTTTACTCCTCTGTTGATTTTTTCTTTAGCCGTCAAATAAACGGTAATAGTATCCCCAGCATAAACTGGCTTAAAGAAACTTGCATTTTCTAGTCCATAATTGGCAATTACAGGCCCTTTTTTTCCTGAAACGAATAAACCAGCAGCAGCAGAAAGAATGAAATACCCATGAGCTACCGTTTTGTCAAAAATAGTTCCGTTTAAGCTGGTAGAGTCTGTATGTGCATAAAAATGATCCCAAGAAACATTAGAAAAATTCACAATATCTGCTTCCGTAACTGTTCTTCCTGCGGTTTCTAGAGAATCTCCAACTTCTACTTCTTCAAAATATTTTTGGAAAGGATGCTTATCACTGAATTTCTTTTCTGCTCCTTGAGTATAAACTTTTGTAATCGCCGTCAAAACATCTGGCGAACCTTGAATTGCAGTTTTTTGTAAAAAGAAATGAAGTCCGTTCAAACCTCCCATTTCTTCGCCACCACCAGCTCTTCCAGGACCACCATGCATCAATGTAGGAAGCGGTGAACCATGACCTGTACTTTCTTTGGCATTATCTCTATTCAAAACAAAAATTCTTCCATGAGAACTCGCCATTTTCCAAGAAGTTTCTGCCACAAATTTCTCATCATGCGAAATAATAGAACCTACTAAACTTCCTTTTCCTCGTTTTGCTAAAGCAGCAGCTTCTTCTGCATCTTTGTAAGGCATAATCGTAGAAACTGGGCCAAAAGCTTCGAGTTCGTGAGATATATTTTTTTCAAAAGGTTTATCATTATAGAAAACTTTCGGAGTAAAGAAAGCTCCGTTTTCATAATTTGCTTCTACCAAATCATGCTTTCCATCGTAGATGAGTTCTGTTTCTGCTTTTAAAAGATTTACTTTTTCTTCTAAAATCTGCATTTGTTCTTTGCCTACGATGGAACCCATTTTGGTTTCTCTGCTTAATGGATTTCCAATTTTTGTAGCATCTAAAGCTTTAGACAAAGCATTTTGAACATCACCAACTAAATTTTCAGGAACAATGATTCTGCGGATGGCTGTACATTTTTGTCCAGCTTTTGTCGTCATCTCATTTTTAACTTCTTTGATGAACAAATCAAATTCTGGAGTTCCCGGTTTGGCATCTAACCCAAGAATAGAACAGTTTAATGAATCTGCTTCCATATTAAAACGAACCGCATTTCCAGAAATTGACGGTAGCACTTTCAGTTTTCTACCTGTATTTGCGGAGCCTGTAAAAACCACAGAATCTCCATCTTTTACAAAATTCAAAATATTGCCTGGTTCGCCACAAACCAACTGAACTGCACCTTCAGGAAGATAACCGCTTTCTATCATATCTTTGAAAACTTCATTCGTAAGATAAGAACTGTACGGCGAAGGTTTTACAACAGCTGGAACTCCTGCCAAAAGCGATGTAGACAATTTTTCTAACATTCCCCAAACTGGAAAATTATAGGCATTGATTTGTACAGAAATACCTTCACTTGGTGTCAGAATATGCGTTCCGAGATGCGTTCCGTTGGCAGAAATTTTCTGTGTATCTCCATCTACCCAAAATGGTGTATTGGGCAACATTCTTTTTGCCAAACCTGAATAGGTGAAAAAAGTACCGAAACCGCCTTCTATATCCACCCAAGAATCAATATGAGTGGCTCCTGTTTTATAAGAAAGTTCATAGTATTTTTTCTTTCTTTCGAGGAGATAAAGTGCTACTTTTTTGAGCATTTCTCCACGGTCGTAAAAAGTCATAGAAGACAAGTTTTTATAACCTGTGGTTCTTCCAAAATGCAATGCTTCTTCAAAATCTAGTCCCGAAGTATCTGAAATGGCAACCAGTTCTCCGTTTACAGCATTATAAAGCGGAATTTCGTGGCCGTTTCCTTCAATCCATTGTCCTGATATATAGTTTTTTAGTTTCATATGTTTAATGTGATGATGCGATAATTAGATAATTCTAAGATTAAAAATTTTTGGCGCCATTATTTTGTCCAAATCGTGTAATCTACAATTTTGGTGGGCGTTTGTTCTACAAATTCTGTGTACGGTTCGCAAGGTTGAATGGCAATGTGACCTTCACGAGCCAATTCTTGATAAATAGCGGTTCCTTTGGTTTTCCAAGCAATCATTTCGTCTGAAACTTCGCGAATAATTTTTGCAGGACTGCCAACGATCAATTTTCTATTTTCCGAAATAAAACCAGTGGGAACGAAACTCAAAGCCCCGATAATGCATTCGTCTCCGATTTTGGCATTGTCCATCACTACGGCGTTCATCCCAACCAAACAATTTTTGCCAATGTGCGCCGAATGAATAATCGCACCGTGACCAATATGCGCCGATTCTTCTAAAATAGTCGGAATTCCCGGAAAAACGTGAAGCGTACAGTTTTCTTGAACGTTTGCGCCGTCTTTGATAATTATTTTTCCCCAATCTCCACGCAAAACAGCATTGGGACCGATGTATACTTCTTCCCCTATTTCTACATTTCCTATAATTACCGCTTGAGGATGAATGTATGCTGATTTTCTAATGATGGGTTTTATGCCGTGGTATGAATAAATATTTGCCATATATTTTTATTTATATTCTTTTGTCTTGAAACAAAAGAACCAAAAGTTCAAGACTGTGAATTCTCGGCTAAAATTTTTCATTAATTCTAAAATCCCTGAAACTCGCTTCGCTCAAACAGCAGGAATTTTTTAACTAATCAATTTCAAAATTTTTTAACGCCTCCAATTCAATGTCAAAAAAAGAAAAAGCTTTTAAATTTTTTCAATGATCATTGCGTATCCTTGTCCAACTCCGATACAGAGCGTACAAAGTGCATATTTTTTATTTTTTTTCTGTAATTCTAAAGCAGCAGTTCCTACAATTCTAGTTCCTGACATTCCGAGAGGATGACCCAAGGCAATCGCACCACCATTTGGATTTAATCGTTCGTCTTTTGCATCAATCTCTAATTCCTGTAAAACTGATAATGCTTGAGCTGCAAAAGCTTCGTTGAGTTCAATAATATCCATATCTTCTAACGAAAGACTGGCTCTAGAAAGCGCTTTTTTAGTCGCTTCTACTGGTCCGATTCCCATAATTCTAGGTTCTACACCAACCACTGCGCTTGAAATAATTTTTGCCAATGGCTTCAAATTATATTTTTTTACTGCATCTTCACTTGCCAAAATCATGGCAGCAGCTCCGTCATTTAAACCCGAAGAATTTCCTGCAGTAACACTTCCGTCTTCTTTTTTGAAAGCAGGTCTTAGCTTCGCTAATTTGTCTAAAGTAGTATCTGGTTTTACAAATTCGTCTTCTGAAAAGATTTTCGGTTCTCCTTTTTTTTGTGGAATTTCTACTTTTACAATTTCTTGAGCTAATCTTCCTGAATTTTGAGCAGAAGTAGCTTTTTGCTGAGAAAACAATGCGAATTCATCTTGCGCTTCTCTGGAAATTTTATAGATTTCGGCTAGATTTTCAGCGGTTTCTCCCATTCCATCAACTCCGTAGAGTTCTTTCATTTTAGGATTAATAAACCTCCACCCGAAACTGCTATCAAATAACTGTACGTCTCTGCCAAAAGGCTGAGCAGATTTACTCAAAACATAAGGCGCTCTAGACATCTGTTCAACTCCTCCAGTCAAATAAATTTCGCCTTCACCAATTGCAATAGCTCTGTAGGCATTGGCAATTGCTGCCATTCCAGAAGCGCATAATCTGTTCACGGTTTCTCCACCAATTTTTATAGGAAGTTCTGCCAAAAGTGAAGCCATTCTTGCTACATTTCGGTTATCTTCGCCAGCTTGATTGGCACAACCTAAAATCACGTCTTCTATTTCTTCGGCGGGAATTTGTGGATTTCTCTTTACAATTTCCTTCAAAACGATGGCTGCTAAATCATCTGCTCTTACTTCTGACAAGCCTCCTTGAAATTTAGCAATCGGTGTTCTGATGTAATCTATGATGTATACTTCTTTCATATCTGATTTCGAAATTATAAATCAACTACTTTTTTATCAATTTTATAAACAGTTCCTCTGAAACTTGCGACCACCACTTTATGCTGATTGGTAATCGCAATATCATAAACTGCCGTTTTTCTGGTATCTGCCATGAGAATACTCTCGGCAAAAAGGGTGTCTCCTAAACGCACTGCTTTGGTAAAATTAATCATGCAATTTAGTGCAACTGCTGCATCTCCCGTATTGTTAGAAGAAAATGCCAATGCAGAATCTGCAAAAGCAAAAGTTACTCCGCCATGAACTGTTTTTAAGCCATTAATCATCTCTTTTTTGATGGGCATTTCAATCAAACAGTAGTGTTCACGAACCTCAACCAGTTTTATCTCCATCCATTGAGAGAAGAAATCTTGATTGAGCATATATTGTGCGGTTTCTAATGGTGTCATTTTTTTGAAATTATTTAAGTTTTCTACCTTTTAAAAAGCTATTGTATATAGTGAAAATTAAAACAAATACTGCTAAAATCAACCATTTATCTTGGAAAAACTGTACAAAAGTATCCTCAGAATTGTTAATGAATTTATTCATAAAAAAACTCATCGGAACAATAATTACGAAAGATAAAATAGCGTTTATGATTGCAATAATTAGTTTTGGATTCATATTTTGAATTTGATAATGCGTTAATGAGACAATTTGATAATGAAACTCATCTCTTAAATTAATTCAATTTTCTAAGCAACGGACTTTGTCTGTAGCGTTCTTCTTGGTACTCTTCGTAGAGATTTTGTAAGACTTCCGAAATTTTTGGATAACCTATTTCTTTTCCCCAATTCAATAATCCTTTCGGATAATTTACGCCTTTTTGCATCGCAGTTTCTATATCTTCATCATTGGCAATACCTAATCTTTTTGCTTCTACCGCTTCATTAATCAACATAGAAATAATTCTCATGAAAATCATTTCATACAGACTTTCATCTTTTTGAGGAACTTGTTTTTCACTTCCATCAGAATAATCATAAAAGCCTTTTCCTGTTTTTCTACCAAGTAATTTGGCTTCGCTCATTCTTTGCTGAAGCAAGGAAGGTTTATATTTGGGATCGAAAAAATAATCTTGATAAACCGTTTTCGTTACCGAAAAATTAACATCAATTCCTATTAAATCCATCAATTCAAATGGTCCCATTTTAAAATTCCCCAAAGATTTCATCGCATCATCTACTTGTTCTGGCGTTGCCAAATTTTCTTCTACAATTCTCAAAGCTTCACCATAAAAAGGTCTTGCAATTCTGTTGACAATAAAACCGGGAACATCTTTCGCTATGATAGGAGATTTACCCCAAGATTTCATTAAATCTACAATTTCTTGAGCCAAATTATTCTCAGTCAACAATCCTGAAATCACCTCCACCAAAGGCATTAATGGTGCTGGATTGAAAAAATGAATTCCGATAAAACGTTCAGGATTTTTAAGCTCTGCCTGAAGTGATGTAATGGAAATAGACGAAGTATTAGAACCCAAAATACATTTTTCTGAAACATAGGTTTCTAATTCGGCGAAAACTTTTTGCTTGATTTCTTTATTTTCGATGATGGCTTCTATGACCAAATCACAATCTTTCAATTCCTTGATTTCTTGGCAAGGCTTAATTTGGCTGAAAATTTCTAAGGATTTTTCTGCAGAAATTTTTCCTTTTTCTGCTAATTTGTCTAATATAGATTTTAAATTTTTTAGAGATTTTTCGGTTTGTGAGAAGTTAGCATCGTATAAAAAAACCCTACAATTTGCAGTAGCTGCCACTTGCGCAATGCCAATTCCCATAGTCCCAGAGCCGATGATTCCTATTTTTGAGATTCCAGATTCGAGATTCGAGACTCTAGACTCTTGGTTCTTGATTCTTGATTCTTGCATCTTTGTTATTTTCCTGTATAATTAGGCTTTCTTTTTTCTAAAAATGCAGTAACGCCTTCTTTGAAATCTTGGGTTTCTGCTGCGTCTTGTTGATAAATTCCTTCTAAATCTAATTGCTCTTTTAAATCGTTTTCATAAGAGTAATTGAATGCTTTTTTGGTTAACGCAATCGCTTTTGTTGGTAAATGAGAAAGCGTTTCTAGAACTTCCATATATTTTGTAGAAAATTCTGCATCACCGAAAACATCTGCAATTAAACCTAGTTTCAAAGCATCATTTGCCGTGAGTTTTTTCCCTGTAAAAGCAAGATAATTCGCTTGTTGACGTCCTACTAACTTTGGCAACCAATACGTTCCGCCAGTATCTGGAATTAAGCCAATATTTACAAAAGCTTGAGAAAAATAGGAATTTTCTGTAGCCAAACAAATATCACAAATCAGCGCCAACATTGCTCCAGCTCCAACTGCAGGACCATTCACCAAAGAAACGACTGGTTTTCTACAATGTGCTATTTCTTCTACTAAAGGATTGTAATAGTCTACCACCATTTTCTGAATCACTCTTTCTTCCTCTACATTTCCGAGTGAAAGTGCTTCCTTCAAATTTTGCCCCGAACAAAAAGCTTTTCCTCTGCCAGAAAGTGCTACACAACGCACGTTTTCATCTTCATTGCATTCTACAATGAAATTTTTCAACTCTTGGAGTAAAACTTTATTGAGTGAATTATAAGTTTCGGGCTGATTGAGATAAGCGATTTTCAACTTACCCTCGAAATGGGCTTCTATTTCTATCTGAGTGTACATTTTTCTTTAGAATTGTTAATTTGTAAAATCGTAAAGTCGTTTTTACAAATCTAATGTTTTTATGTGATTTTTTTAGTTCTGCGATTTTGCAACTTTACAGTTCCACAATTTTACGCTAATGACATTTAAAATAATCAAAAGGTTCTAAACAATCTTGGCACTGATAACCGGCTTTGCAAAGTGTAGACCCAAATCTGCTGATTTGCATAGTATTTTCGCTACCGCATCTTGGACATTTTTTGGGAATGTGAAGATGGTTTTCGTCTGCACCTTTTTCTGGTGGAACAATTCCGTAAGCTCTCAATTTTTCTCTAGCTTCATCAGTCATCCAATCAGTAGTCCAAATCGGAAACATTTTGGTAACTACTTTTGCAGAAATCCCTATTTCTTTAAACAGTTTGACAATATCTTCTTCGATATTAAACATAGCCGGACACGCAGAATAAGTAGGCGTAATGATAATTTCTGCTTCTTTTTCAGAAATCATTTTTGCATCACGAACAATCCCGAGCTCCACGATGTTAATCACTGGAATTTCAGGGTCTGGAATCTGAGTGAGTATTTCTAATAAATCTTGCATTTCTACCAAACACAATTTGGATAGGTTCTTTGCATATACTGTAATTCACACAAAATATACCCAAAATATTCGGTGTGAATTCCTTTTCTGCTTCCTTTTTGCATAAATTCTGAAGCAGGAATTTC